>VGRB01000374.1 GCA_016875475.1 Deltaproteobacteria bacterium | reverse complement strand
AAAAACGGCGGCGACCACACCCACGCGGTGTCGCTGTCCACGTCCACCGCCGGTGCGCACCTGCACTCGGTCAACCTGAGCAGCCAGCACAACCACACGGCCGAGTACGAGTCCGACGAAGGCGAGGAACGGAGCGTGACCGACGACGGCGGGAACCAGACGAACGTCTCCGACAACATCTTCCACAGCCGCACCATCACCACCAGCACCGCCACGGTCACGATCTCGGGCAACACCGGCTCGTACCCGGACCACTCGCACTCCGTCTCCGGGACCACGGCCTCTTCGGGCGCGAGCCACGCCCACGCCTTCACGACCTCGGGCGCGGACACGGCCCACGTGCACCAGGCCACGATCCCCGGCGCGGACCTCGCGCACGCGCACGACGCGGCGCACGGGCACGCGCACGACCTCGCCGTCCTTGCGACCGGTCTGGTCACGGCGGACGAGACGCGGCCGACAAACGTGGCCGTCCGCTTCTGGCGGCGGACCTGGTAGGGAGGCGACGATGACGCTTCGAGCCGGCGCCGCGGCCGTCGTCGCGACCGCCCTCCTCGCGGGGTGCGGCGGGGGCGGCTCGGGCCCGCACGCGACGGACAAGGATCTGCCTTTCCCGGACGAGCCCCGCGCGGACGCCCCGGTCGTGGTGGCCGACGAATCGCCCGAGCGCGGGCCGACCGACACCGCCGACCCGTCGCCGGCCGACGGCCGGGACGACGACGCCCCGATCGCGGACGCCGACGCCGGCGAGACCGCGGAGACCGGCCCGTTCACGTCGTGCACGAACGGCGCCGACTGCCCGTCGGGCTTCTGCGTGGACGCGCCGGACGGAGGCCGCGTGTGCGCGATCCTGTGCCTGGATTCGCCCTGCCCGACCGGCTGGTCCTGCCGCAACGTGGTGAACACGATGGGCGACGTCGTGTTCCTCTGCCTGCCGCTGACGGAGCGCATCTGCCGTCCGTGCGACACGAACGACGACTGCCGCCCCCCCGGGACGCAGACCTCGGACCTGTGCCTGGACTTCGGCGGCGGGACCGGATCGTTCTGCGGCCAGGACTGCTCGAACGACGGCGTGTGCCCGGACGGCTACGCCTGCGCCGACGTGAACGTCGGGGGCATGCAGTTCTCCCAGTGCCGGCCCGGGACCGGGGAGTGCGCCTGCACGGCGGAGTTCGTGGCGGCCGGCGACGACACCGCCTGCTCGCGGACGAACGCGATCGGCACGTGCGACGGGAGGCGCCGCTGCACGGCGGACGGACTCACGCCGTGCGACGCGCCGGAGCCGGCCGCCGAGTCCTGCAACCGCGCGGACGACGACTGCGACGGCCGGACCGACGAGGACTTCCTGGTCAACGGCCTCTACCTGTCGGACCCGCACTGCGGCGACTGCGCCACGTCGTGCGCCCTCGTCTCGGCGCACGGGACCGCGGTCTGCCAGCTCGTCGCGGGGAAGCCGCGCTGCGTGACCGTCGCGTGCGACGAGGGGTTCGAGCTGATCGGGACCGGGTGCGTGCCCGCGGACCAGTGCGAGCCCTGCCAGGGGCCCGGCGACTGCGGCGGCGGCACCGCCTGCGTCGAGGTCGGAGGCGGCCGGTTCTGCCTGCTCCCCTGCGGGGTGTCGGGCGAGTGCTCCGACGGCCTCGCGTGCGCCGACCTGCCGGTCGGGTCCTGGTGCCTGCTCGCGTCCGGGGGCTGCGCCGGGCCCGGGAGCCCCTGCGGCGACGACGAGGACTGCGAGGACCTGGACCCCTGCACCGCCGGCGCGTGCGGCCGCGACGCGAAGTGCACGTTCGGCGCGGTCTCGTGCGACGACGCCCGGGCGTGCACGCTCGACGCGTGCGACAAGGCCGCCGGGGGCTGCGTGAGCATCGAGGCGCCCGACGGCCTGGAATGCGACGACGGCGACCCGTGCACCACGGGCGACGCGTGCCGGGGCGGGCAGTGCGTCCCGGGCCAGCCGGTCGGCTGCGCCGTCGCCGCGATCGACTCGTCGTTCGTCTCGGTGCGGCTGGTCGGCTCGCCCGCGGGGGGCGCCCCGGTCGAGGCGACGCTCGGCGGCGGCCCCGGGGGTCCGGGCGACGTTCCCGGCGCGCCGTACCGCGTGTCCTTCGGACTGTATCCCTCGAAGTAGCGGCAGGGGAGCCTACCCGAACCGCAGCCGGTAGATCGACAGGTCCACGGTCTCGTCGTCGGCCATGCACCGCGAGCACCGCGTGACCTTCATGACCACGCCCGAGAGGTTGTCCAGGTCGTAGCCGTTGTCGCGCAGGAACGCGTCCGCGGTCGCGGGGTCGAGCGCGAGCCGGCGGCCGCACGCCGTGCAGTACAGCATCGTCCCGAGCGGGTCGCCGCAGTCCGCGCAGATGAAGTCGTGCTCGCTGGTCCCGATCGTCCCGCAGACGACGCAGTGTCCCCGCTCCGCCTGCTCGTGACGCCTCAGTGCCGAGGTGTTCCGTCTCACGTCGCAGAGGTTATGGGCGGTTCCCGGGACCGTCAAGTTTTCGGCCTGGAAACGTACGATCCGGCGTGCCTTACCCCCCAGGAACCCCCAACCCGCACCCGTACCCGAGCCCGAGCCCGAGCCCGAGCCCGAGCCCGCCGGCCCAGGAAAGGGCAAGCCCCACCCGCCGGCTGCCGGGCCGAAGACGCCGCCCTCTTGCACGTCGGTGTGGCGCGTCACGCCGCTGCGCGGGCGACGTCTTCTACTTTCGTGAATCGGCAGCCGGCGGGGGAACAGGGAACAGGTCTCCCGGAAGGGATTGTGCGTGAGGGCTGCGCCGGGCCGATACCCCGTGCCCGAGCCCCTACCCGTCCTCGTCCCCGCGCCCGTTGAGTACCCGTCCTCCTGCCCGTGCCCGCTCTTTGCCGCCGCCGCCGCGACGTGGTTGAATTGCACCGTCCTTCCCGGAGGCGCCGCGTGAGACTGGGCGATGGCGACGGCGATCGCGAGGTCCGGAAGGTCCACGTGATGGGCGTGGGCGGCACGGCGATGTCGGCCATCACCGGCCTGCTGCGCGAGGCGGGGTGCGAGGTCCGCGGGTCGGACGCCTCGCAGCCGTACCCGCCCATGAGCACGCTGCTCGAGCGCCTCGGCATCGCGGTGATGCACCCGTACGACCCGGCGAATCTCGCCTGGGGCCCGGACCTCGTCGTGGTCGGGAACGTGATCCGCCGGACCAACCCCGAGGCAATCGCGGCCGTCGAGGCGGGGCTTCCGTGCCTGTCCATGCCGCAGGTCCTGCGCGCCGCCTTCCTCGAAGGCAGGCGTCCCCTGGTGATCGCGGGGACGCACGGCAAGACGACCACGACCTCGCTGCTCGCGCACCTGCTGGACGCGACGGGGTTCGACCCGGGCATGATGGTCGGCGGGATCCCGCTCGACTTCGGCTCGAACTACCGGCTCGGCAGCGGCGCCCCGTTCGTGGTCGAGGGCGACGAGTACGACACCGCGTACTTCGACAAGGGCCCGAAGTTCCTGCACTACGCCCCCCAGGCCGCGATCGTGAACAACGTGGAGTTCGACCACGCCGACATCTTCGCGGACCTCGAGCGCGTGGTGGCGGTGTTCGCGTCGTTCGCCGCGATCGTGCCCGCCGGCGCGCCGCTGGTCGTGCCGGCCGAGGACGCGAACTGCCTGCGAGCGGTCGCGGACAGCCCCGCGACGCGCGTCACGTTCGGCCTCGCGGCCGGCGACTGGCGCCCCTCCGGCGTCGTGCGCACGGACGGCCGTGTCCGGTTCGTGCTCGAGCACGCCGGCCGTCCGGTGGGCCGGTTCGACTCGCCGCTCATCGGCGAGCACAACCTGCGCAACACCGTGGCCGCGCTCGCCCTGGTCCACGAGACCGGCCTCGCCACGCCGGGGCTGGCGCACGCGCTCGCGTCGTTCAAGGGCGTGCGCAAGCGCCAGGAGGTCAGGGGCACGGTCCGCGGGGTGACGGTGATCGACGACTTCGCGCACCACCCCACCGCGGTCCGCGAGACCCTGCGCGCCGTGCGCGAGGCGTACCCGGGCGCGCGCGTGGTCGCGCTCTTCGAGCCCGAGTCGAACACGAGCCGCCGCCGCGTGTTCCAGGACGAGTTCGCGGTCGCGTTCGCCGCGGCGGACGAGGTCCTCTTCTACAAGCCGCTCGAGAAGCCGGACAACCTGAGGCCGGAGGAGCGGATCGACATGGACCGCCTGTGCGCGGCAATCGAGGCCCGGGGCGTGCCGGCGCGCATGATCCCGGACATCGACGCGCTCGCCGCGGCCGCCGCGGACGACGCGCAGGTCGGCGACGTGATCGTCGGGATGAGCGGCCGGGACTTCCTCGGGGTCCACGGCCGCGTCCTCGGGCGCCTGGGGCGGCCGTGACCATCGCGGCCCCGGACATGGACGTCGGCCCGGACGAGGACGTCACGCCGCTGTTCGACCGCTTCGTCTTCGTGCAGTCGAGGCGCGGCTACCGGTTCGGGATCGACGCGGTCCTGCTTGCCCGCCACGTGCTCGCCGGGCCTCACGGCCCCGGCCTCGAGGTCGGCGCCGGGAGCGGCGTCGTGTCCGTTCTCCTCGCGGGCTGGGGCTTCGCGGGTCCGCTGACCGCGATCGAGATCCAGCCCGCGATGGCCGACCGCGCGCGGCGCAACGCGGCCGCGAACGGCGTCGCCGACCGCGTCGCCGTGATCCGGGCGGACGCCCGGGACCCGGCCGCGCTGCCGGCCGGCGCCCGCTTCGCCCGGATCTTCTCTAACCCCCCGTTCTTCAAGGCAGGAAGCGGTCGCGCCAACCCGGACCCCGAGCGCGCGACGGCCCGCCACGAGAAGACGCTGGACATGGACGCGCTGCTCGACCTGGTCCGCGACCGCCTCGCCCCGGACGGCGTCGCGAGCGTCCTCTACCCCGCCGCCCGGGAGGGCGAGGTCCTCGCCCGCGCCTCCGCCCGCCCCCTCTCGGTCGTCCGCGTCGTGCCGGCGATCCCGGCCCCCGGGGCCGAGGCCGAGGTGGTCCTGCTGGACCTCGTGCACGGCCGCGGGCGCGTTTGCGTGCACGACGGTCCCGTACCCATGCAGGGGCGTTGAACCCTGCGCCTGTCGGAACCCTGCGCCTTGACACGGACCGATCGCAGCCATAACGTTGCCGGAGCGGAGCCGGGCGGTGAGCCCCCTCCGCGTCGAGCTCTCTAGCAACGGGACAGACCAGGCAGATGGACGCCGACCTCAAGTTCGATCGCAGGCTCGTGGACCGGCTGATCGCGAAGGGCGCAATGACTCGCGAGGAATACGAGAAGCACCTGGAGAAGCTGCCGGACGTCACGGCCCAGGCGCTGAACGCGCCGTCGGCGCCCGAGGCGGCGGCCCCGGCGGCCGCACCGGCGAAGCCCTCGAAGAAGAAGCGGAAGTGAACGACCCTCGTCTGAAGACGAGGGCTTCGCGGCGCCGC
>VGRB01000373.1 GCA_016875475.1 Deltaproteobacteria bacterium | reverse complement strand
CAAACCCAGGGCAAGGCACCTTGCGATCGAACGCACGCCTGCCATGTTACCCCTCCGTCAAACGCAGTCGGCGGCGCAGGTCACCGCGGTCTCGCCCAGCAGGAGCACGCAGTACCCGTCCCCGCAGAAGCCGCAGTCCACGGGGCACTTGAGCCAGTCCTCTCCCTTCTCGCACTTGCCGTTCCCGCAGCCTTCTCCGCAGTCCTGTGGGCAGCGGTCGTGCTGGGCGTAGTCCTCCGGCGAGCACACGCCGTCGCCGCACACCTTCCAGGCACAGTCCTCCGGGCACGCCAGCGGGTCCTCGCCCTGGTCGCACGTCTTGTTGCCGCAGGCGGTCCCGCAGTCCTTGGGGCACCACTCCGGCTCCTTGCAGGCGAATCCGATGCACTTGCCGTCCCCGCACGAGCCGCAGCAGTCCTCCGGACACGTCGCCGGCGTCTCGCACGGCGCGCACTCGCCATTGCCGCAACCGGAGCAGTCCGCGCAGCATGTCTCGAACGTCTCGCCGCACGCGGCGGAATCGCAGACGCCGTCCCCACACATGCAGCAATCCGCAGGACAGTTGGCGGCGCTCTCGCCCATACCCGGTTCGCAGGTCCCGTTGGGGCAGTGCGTCACGAGGTTATCCGGCGGATCTTCCCCCCCGTCCCACGGGGAGTCGATCAGGGCGGCATCCGTGAAATCGCCCCCGACGGACGAATCGACGAAGGGAGGCGCGACGACATCGTCGCCCTGAGAGTCGGACGTGTTCTCCCGCGGGTCATCCTCGCCGGCATCGTTCAGGCCCGGCGCCCCCGACTCGCGCGAGGCGTCCAGACAGGCAGACAGGCAGGTTGCGGACAGGATCAGGACGAACGGCCGCGAGCCCTTCCGCATCCGCCACCCCCTCAGAAGAAGATGGGGTGATGCTACCACACCCGGGCCGCGGGGCACCCCGGCCGCGCGACCGCCTTCGGCCCCGGCGCGACGAGGACGCCGCGGGGGCTGCCCCGCCGGGGCGCCGCTCCGCGTCGTGCCGGCAGCCTACTTCCCGAACGGAGACGGGGTCTTCACGTCCACGCCGGAGGTGGTGACCTTGTCCACGGTACCGGACGCCTGGACGCCCCCGGCGCCGCCGCCCGCCTTGCCGGGCTTGACGTCGATCCGCGCGCCGGTCGCGGACGTGGCGCCGCCCTTGGCCTCGGTGGCGCCCATCTTCAGGTCGAACGCGGACACGAGGAACTCGACGAACGTGGCCACGATGTCCTGGTTCTGCTCGCGCACGACCTGCACGCGGTTGGTCTGCGGCCCGCCCTGCCCGAGCGTGACGCTGCTCTCGCCCATCCTGACCTGCCCGGGGGCGAGCCCGACCGACGCGGACCCGGTGATGCCGGCGAAGTCGAACGCGTCCTGGAGCCCCGGCTTCGGCGCGGGAGCGGGCCTGGCCGCCGCCTTGGGCTTCTCCTTCCTCTTCGGGACCGGCTTCGGAGCCGGGGCCGGCGCGACCGGCGCGGGCCCCGCCCCCGGCGCCACGGCGGTGCCCGACCCGCCGCCCGGCCCCCCCCCGCCCGCGGCCTTCGCGGCCGCCGCGGCCTGCTGCTTCGCGACCAGGGCCTCCATCAGGTCGGTCAGCTTCAGGGGGATGTGCTTCCTGTCCTTGTCAGACGTCCCCAGGCCCTTGGTCACGTGCTTCGTGATGTCGATGTCGAAGAACCCGCGGATATCGACGGAGACCTTGCCGCCCTCCTCGAGATAGACCCCCTTCAGCGACGTCCACAGCGGCCCGTCGATCGCCTTCGCGAACTCGATCCGCGTGCCCTCGGGCTGGATCACGCCGTCCTTGACGTTCAGGTACACGTCGCACCGCTGGTCCTTGTCGATCTTCGCTTCCTGGCTGCCCGCGGCGTACGTGCCCTCTCGCATCGGGACCGCCAGCCTGACGTCCGCGTCCTTCAGGTGGTCGATCTCCTCCCTCGACATGGTCATCAGGTCCAGCCCGTGAGCGGCCGCCCCACCCGCCATCGGGGTCGTCGCGCCGGGCCCGGGCGCGGTCGTCGCGGGTGCGCGGACCGTGGTCGCGGGGGCCGGCGCGGTCACCGTCGGCGCCGACGCCGGCGTCACGGTCGAGGACGGCGTCGCGGGCACCGTCGTCGTCGGCCCAGGCGCCGTGGCAGGCGTCGAGCCCGGGTCGCGCGTGGCGAACCGGATCCTGTCCGCCTCGCCCTTGTCCACGCGGATCCGGTTCATGCCCGCGCCCTTGTCGACCCCGATGCCGGTCGCCTGCGCGGACCCGATCGAGGCACCGAGGCGCGAGTCGTTCCAGTCCACGCGCTCCGCGGTCAGCTTGTCCACGTTCACCTTGGCGGTCTTGTCCTTCAGGTTCGCGCCGAGCGTGAGCTCGTTCGCGGCCATGGTCCCGACCCGGGCCTTGCCCCCGGCCGCGTCCACGCGGTCCGCCCGCACCTCGCCCGCGCGCACGTCGAGGGTCGTGCCCGCCGGCGTCTTGTCGATGCCGACGCCGGCGTCGGTCACGCTCACGTGCTCGGCCTTGGAGTTCTTCGACTGGAGCCCCCGGATGTCCGCCTTCTTCAGGCTGGCGTCCATGCTCGCGCCGGACAGGTCCGCGCGCGCCTCGATCCCCTCGGCCCCGGCGTGCCGGAACGTGCCGTCGAGCACCCGCCCGTCGACAGCCGTCAGCTTGCCCACGCTCGCTGTCAGCTCGCCCCTGTCGCGGTCCACGCCGCCCTTCACGTCGGTCAGGATCCCCGTCTTCACGTCCGCGCCCGGGCTCGTCATCCCCCCGACCGCGATCTCGTCCGCTCCGCCGCTCACGCGCCCGCCCTGCGCGCCCCCACGCACACCCGTCGCGGTCGCGCTGTCGAGGTGCACCCCGCCCGCGTCGAGCCCCTTGACGCCCGCGACCTTCGCCGTCGCGGACACGCCCTCGTCCGCACCCGCGGTCCCGCGGAACTCATTGACCCCGACCTCGCCCACCGTCGCGTTGCCGGCCTGCACGCCCGTCGCGCTCGCCGAATCGAACCGGAGCGAGCCCTCGCCCTGCCCCCCGACCGCGGACACGCCCTCGGCCCCGGCGGTCCTGGCCTTGACCTTGCCGAGGTCCACGTCCGTGGCCGCCAGCTTCTTCGAGTTCGCCCAGTACGTGCCCGCGAGGTCCGTGCGCGCGGACAGGCCCTCGCCCGTCACGCCGCCGACCGTCCTGTCGCCCGCCCGGATGCCGGTCGCGCCGGCGTTCGCAACCGACAACTCCACCTTCTCCGGCCCCTCGACGTCCAGGCTCTTCACCCCGATGCCGGTCGCGGTCGCGCCGTCCACGGTCGCGCCCTTCGTCCTGATCCCCGTCGCGCCGACCGAGCCGGCCTGCGCCGAGAAGGTCCCGTCCGCGCTGCGGGATCCGGACACCTCGCCGACCGTCACGCGGTCCGCGGACCCGACCCCCGCCACGGACACGCCCGTGGCCTGCGCGCCCCCGAGCGAACCGCCCATCCCCTTCCGGTCCTTCCAGACCTTCAGGTCGGTCACGTTGCCGCGCGTCGCATCGACCTTGGCGGTGTCGAGCCCCTCGAACCCCGCGCCCCCGACCGTGGCGGTCCGGACCTCCGCGCCCGGCGCGCCGGTCGACTTCGCCACGACGTTCTCGGCGTATCCCGACCCGAGCGCGCCCGCCTTCGAGTTCAGCCCCTTCACCTGCGCCGCCGCGACCGACGCCTGCGACGCGTTCGTGTCCCGGTCGTGCGACGACGTCACCCCAGCGACCGCCGCGCCGTCCACCTGGATCCCGTTCTGCGTCTTCAGCCCCGTGACCCGCGCGCCGCCGACCCAGAGCTCCGCCTTGACGATGTTGTCCGGCTTGCCGTCCATGCCGACGAGGCCGCCGCCCCGGTTCACGAGCCGCGCCTTCAGGTCGGTCGCCTCGGCCTCCTTCACCGCGTTGCCGTTGAACGTCGCGCCCTGCGCCGCGATCCCCCCGGCGCGCACGTCCACGGTCTCGGTCTTCTGGTCCATCAGCACCGAGCTGTCCCGGATGGCCAGCGACTCGGCCTTGATGCCGCCGCCCTGCACGCCGTCCAGCTCGATCGCGCCGCAGGCGAACCCCGCCAGCAGGTTGTCCGGCTTCGCGTCGGAGAACGGCGCGCCGCCGCCCCGGTTGTGGATCCATAGGTTCAGCTTCGTCAGGCGCAGGCCGCCGATCGAGACCGGCCCCTTCGGCGACTGCCACACGCAGCGCGCCGCGTCGAGCGCCCCGATCGACACGTCGATCCTCATGTCGTCCGGGTTCGTCTTCGAGATCAGCCTGTCCCCGCCCTTCAGGTGGCCGGGGTTGGTGATCCGGACGAACAGGTTCGACACGGTCGCCGGGCCCGTGGTCAGCCCCTTGAACGAGATGCCCTTCACCGCCAGGGAGGCGGCGGTGACGGTCATCACCTTCTCCTTCGTGTCGAACACCACGCTGACCTTGTTCGCCCCCTTCTTCGACTCGTCCAGGTCGAACAGGGCCTGCGTCTGGGGCAGGAAGTCCTGGATCTCGTCCAGGTCGGTGGTCGCGGAGAGCTTCCCGTCCGCGTAGCCGCCGCTCGAATTCGACAGCACGTCCCAGGTGTTCCCGAGCGCGGTCTTCGTCTTCTGGTACGCGGCGCCGACCTTCTTCGAGGTCGTGTCGTAGGCCGAGCCGATCGCCTGCGCCCCCTTCGAGAACCACCCCTTGACCGACGCGCCCCAGCCCTTCTTCTCCGGGGCCGCCGGCGCCGCCGCGGGCTTCGCGGGCGCGGGGGTCGGGGCGGGCGCGGCCGGCTTCGGCGCCACCCCGTTGCCCACGATCCCGATCCCGGTGTAGGCGAGCGCGGTGTTCGCGTAGTCCGGTCCCTTCGCCTGGAGCACCGCGCGGATCTCCGCCGCGTTCGGCGCGCCGATCCGGCCCTGGACCTCCATGCGCGCCAGCAGCCGCCCCGCATCCTGCGGCGTCGGGTCGGTCTTCAGGTACTCGCGCAACTCCGCCGCCGCCGTCATCCCGGGGGCCGGGGGCTTCCAGGCCGCGGGCGACAGCTTGGCCGCGCCGCCCTCGTAGCCGGCCGCCTTCAGCTTCGACGCCACCCTCGCCTTGACGCCCGCCCCCGCGTCGGTCGCGGGCGAGGGCTGCTGCCCGCCCGCCTCCGGCTGCGGCTTCGGCGCCGTCTTCTGCGGCTCGGGCTCGGGCCGGGCGTGCTCGTCGCGGGGGTCCAAGACCTTCTGGGGGTCCGGCATGGGGCGCCTCCTGGTGCGGCGGGAAACACCAATGCGGATCTATCGTCGCCGCCCGCGGCCCCCCTGTCAACACGCGCGCGCGCGGAGCGCGCCGCGCCGTGGCGCGGCGCGCTCGGCGGCCGCAAGGCGGCCGCGCAAGGGGGGTGGCCCGCGCCCCGCAACGCGGGGCGGCGGGCAGGGGGGCGAGCCGCGCCCCCCTCACC
>VGRB01000372.1 GCA_016875475.1 Deltaproteobacteria bacterium | reverse complement strand
GGGGCCCGAGCCCGAACCCGAACCCGACCCCGAGCCCGAACCCGACCCCGAACCCGCGTCGCGAACCCGTGCCCGAGCCGATCCGGCGCTGTCAAAATCACAAACCATACCACGGCAAATAGACATCGTCCGCCAATGCAGGTACACTCATCCCGGATCGGCCGGAGGTGACCCGGTGGCACGCTACCTGCCTCGAGACATGGCGCGCTGCGTGTCCGATGCCCTCTCGACCATGCCTGTCGTCGTCCTGACGGGCATGCGCCAGGTCGGCAAGACCACGATGATCGAGCGTGACCCCGCGCTGGCTGGCCGCCGCTACCTGACGCTCGACGATTTCGAGACCCTGGAGGCGGCGCGGTCCGACCCGCGTGCGCTCGTGCAGGGGCCGGAGCCCGTGACGATCGACGAGGTCCAGCGCGAGCCCGACCTGCTCGTCGCGATCAAGCGCGAGGTGGACCGGGAGCGCCGGCCCGGGCGGTTCCTGCTGTCCGGCTCCGCGAACCTCCTGCTCCTGTCCGGCGTCTCGGAGTCGCTCGCCGGCCGGGCCGTCCATCTCGAGTTGGGCCCGATGACGTCGCGTGAACTCGGCCTTGCCCCGCCGCGAAGCGAGCCGTTCCTGGTCGAGCTGCTCCGCACCGGGAAGTGCCCGACCGCCGGGCCGATCGACCGGATCGGGTCCGACCGGGTCCGCATGGGCGGCATGCCGCCGGTCGTGGCCGGGTCCGCCGGGCCCGGGATCTGGTTCCGCGGGTTCGTGCAGACCTACCTGGAGCGCGACTGCCGCTCGCTCGCGCAGGTGGCGGACATCGTCGATTTCCAGCGGGTGCTGCGGCTTGTCGCTGCCCGGACCGGGAACCTCCTGAACGCGTCGGATCTGGCGCGCGACGCCAGGCTGTCCGCGGCGACGGTCTCCCGCTACCTGGGCGTCCTGGAGGCCTCGTTCTCGGTCTGGCGCCTCCTCCCGTTCCTGGCGAGCCGGACCTCGCGTCTCACGAAGTCGCCCAAGCTGTTCCTGGCGGACGCGGGCCTCGCGGCGCACCTGGCAGGGCCGTCCGTGAACCCCGCGGCAGCGGACCCGTTCGCCGGGGCGCTCCTGGAGACCTGGGTCGCCCAGCACCTGCGGGCGACCCTCTGCGCGTGGTGCCCGGACGCGCGGCTCTGGTTCTGGAACGTGCAGGGCCGCCACGAGGTGGACTTCGTGGTGGAGAGCGGGGGCCGAACGCTGGCGATCGAGGTGAAGAGGGGCTCGCGATGGTCGGGCGACGACCTCGCCGGCCTCCGGCGGTTCCGCGAGACCACTCCCTCGTGCTGCGCGGCCCTGCTGGCCGCGAACGTCGAGTCCGTGGTCTCGCTCGGGGACGGGATCCACGCCGTGCCGATCGCGGCCCTGGTGTCCTGAAGGCCCGGCCCCCGCCCCCCCTAGAGCTCGAACACGAGGTACGACAGGATCGCCCGGATGTCCGCGATCCCGGGAAGGGTCTCGCCCTGGGCGATGTTGTGGAACGGCGTGAAGATCACCCGGCCCTTGCCGTTGCTCCCGGGGAACGACACGACGAGCGGCCGCGTGCCCCAGTCTCCCTTGTCGGACTTGACCTTGCCCTCGACGTGCACGGTGCCGGACGGGACCTTGTCGATCACCACCCATGTGCCCATGTCGAAGTAGATGGTCGTGGAGTCCTGGTCGATCGCGGCCGCGAGCCCGTCGTCCACGATCGTCGCCGGGACCGCGAGCGGCGGTGCGCCGTCGAGCATCTCCTGCTGCGTCGGACCCGGGCCCTGGCGCGGCCCCGCCGTGCTGCTCGGGCCGTCGCTCGCCTTGACGAAGCTGTCGTCCACGCCCCAGAACTCGACCGCCTGCGGCCACGCCTCCTCGATGTACGCCCACGCCCAGTCGCTCGCGTAGACCGACTTGCCGGATTCGGCGAACTTCTTGATGTTGTTCGGGATCGACGGTCCGGACTCCAGCATCTTCTGGACCGAGGACGAGCAGTTCAGGAACAGCACGTCGTACCCCGCGAGCTTCGCGGAGTCGGTCAGGAGGGCGTGCGCCTCTGACGTCTCGGTCGTCTTGTCCGCGGACCCGTCGTCGAAGTCGTCGTGCTCGAGCCCGAGGTCGTCGAGCAGGTCCTCGATCCTGTCCGCGCTCCCGCCCACGACCGCGATCTTCGTCCCGGCCGGCTTGAAGCAGCGCTCCGCGAGCCCGGACATGTCCACGTCCTGGCCCGGGCCGATGTCGATCGTGGCCGACCCCTTGAACGACCCCTTGGCAAAGCTGATGACCGCGGCCCCGGGGGGGATCGCGTCGAACCCGTAGTTGCCCTTCGCGTCCGCGGTGGTCTCGAAGTGGACAGTCCAGCCGCCGCTGCACGGGCCCGTCACGTCCAGGGTGACCTTGGCGAAGCTGACGTAGGCGCGCTGGCTCGGCGTGCAGGCGACCCCGTGGATCGACCCCTTGGCGCACGGGTCCGGGCCCTCGTCCGTGACCGCGTCCGGCGGCTCGACCGCCTCGGCCTCGGGCGACGCGTCCGGCTTGACCGGGTCGGGGTCCGCGGCCACGTCGGACGGCGCGTCCGCCTCCTCGGCGGCGTCCGGGGCCGTGTCCGCGACATCCGCCGCGTCGGTCGCGCCCGGGTCCCCGCTTCCGCCCGGGCCGCGACCGCCGATGGTCGTCGTGCCCCCACAGGCGAGCGCGACGAGGGCGAGCACGGCGACTCCGGGCGGAAACGGGAAGAGACGTTCGATGCAGTTCCTCATTCCGTCGGTTCTCCTTCACCTGCGCGGGCTTGCGGCTCGCGCGGGACCTCGGGGCGGGCCTGGATCCTGTCGCTCGCCGGCATCACCCACCACGGGCGCGACCACTCGCCGGCCATGTTGTCGTCCGTGATCACGGTCGCCTCACGCGTCCGCTCGAGCACCGCCGCGCACGGCTCGGGCTGCGCGGAGAGGATCGCGGCCAGCCGTTCGCGGTGGAACGGGAGCGCGAGGTCGAACACCGGCCGCCCGTCGATGCGCCACGACTCGAGCGCGCGCCGCCACCGGTCCGCGTCGAGCGTCACCGGGTCGTCGCCCAGCGCCAGGAAGTTCGCGAGCCGGAACCCGTGCGCGAAGGACGAGCAGCCGGTCTTCAGCGCGTCCTCGCCGAAGTTGGTGTTGTAGTAGAACACCCCCCCGGGCTTCAAGTGGTCCTTGACGATCCGCATGTACTCGGCCGACAGCAGGTTCGTCACGTGCCCGCGCCAGTACCAGGTCGTGTTCTGGACGATCGCGTCGAACCGGCGGTCCGGGTTCGCCAGCAGCCAGCGCCGCCCGTCGTCGGCCGCGATCTCGACCTTCCCGCCGGCCAGGATGCTCGCGACCTCCGCGTGCTCCGCGATCAGCTCGACGTAGCCCGGGTTGATCTCGACCACGGTCAGCCGGTCCACCCCGGGCGCCGACGCGAGGACCTGCGCCCAGCTCCCGGACGCGAGCCCGATCATCAGGACCTCGGGGGTGCGCTCGCGGAACGCGGCGAGCGCGTAGGCCCGCACGACGTTGTTGCGGTTGTCCGCGGGGTCCGTGTTGAAGAACCCGTCGTACATGCCGCCGCCGAAGATCGCCCCGTCGTCGCGGACCGCGATGACGCCGCTGCGGTTCTCGATCAGCCGAGCGAAGCGCGTACCCTCGACCATCCGCTCCTTGAACAGGAGCCGCTCGTACAGGTCGCCGTGCAGCCACGGCTCCGCCACGGCCGCGAGCCCGATCCCCGCGACCAGGGCCGCGACGCGCGCGGCGGGGCGAACGCCGGTCCACAGGAGCGCGCCCAGGGCCAGCCCGAGCGCCAGGAGCACGAGCGAGATCCGGCCGGTCGGCAGGTGCTCCATCAGCACGAACCCGGTCAGCAGCGATCCCGTCGCCGACCCGACGATGTTCGCGAGGTAGAGGTACGACAGGCGCCTGCCGGCGCGGTCATCCGGGGCGATGCCGAAGTGCGCGACGAGGGGCAGGACCGCGCCCATCAGGCCCGACGCGATCGCGACCGCGGGCAGCGAGAACGCGAAGGTAGCGAGGCCCACCTCCCAGGCCACGTACGGCACCAGCAGGAAGCCCGCGACGTTCGACGCCACGATCAGCGCGGCCGGGGCCCGGCTCCCGGGACGGCCGTCAGGCCCGCGGCCCCCTTCCCGCGCGCCCGCGCCCGCGTGGGCGCCCGCGTGATCCGTCGACCATCTCCACACGACCAGCGACCCGAACGCGATCCCGGCCAGGTACGCGCCGAGCAGGACCCCGAACGACGATGCGCTCCCGCCGGTCGCGAAGGAGTAGATGCGGAACCACAGGATCTCGTAGGACAACGCGGTGAAGCCGCAGGCCGCGGCCACGAGGATGGCGACCGCGAAGCTCATCGCGTCCCCCCCGCGGTTCTTCGCGCGACGGCCGACCAGGCGAGGACCGACGCGCCCGCGACGGCGTTCAACGCGGCGGCGAGGCGGACCGTGCCGGCCTGCCCCAGCGCCCCGAGCAGCCAGACCGCGGTCGCGAACGCGGCCGCCGCCGATCCCATCGTGTTGACGAAGTACAGCATGCCCACGGAGCGACCCACGTTGCCGTTGGCGCGGACCGCGTGCGCGACCAGGAGCGGCAGCGTGGACCCCATCAGGACGGTCGGCAGCAGCACCAGCGCGAACGACAGCAGGAACGTCTCGAGGCTGCCCGCGCCCGCGGTGCGCTCGCCGACAGCGTGGAACAGAGGGAGCGAGCACAGGCCGAACGCGCCGATCGCCAGCTCGATCAGCCCGAACCAGACCAGCGCGGGCCTGCGCGGGTCCGCGGACAGCGCGCCGCCTGCGAGGCTTCCGAGACCCAGGCCCAGCATGAACGCGGTCACCACGACCGCGACCGCCTCGACGTTCACGCCGAAGATCGAGAACAGGCTGCGCTGCCACACGACCTGGTAGACGAGCGCGGCCGAGCCCGACAACAGGAAGACCGCATAGACGAACGGCAGCGGCACGGGGGGGTCCTGTCGGGCCTCTCGGGCCTGTCGGGTCGCGGTCACCGGCGTTCCTGTCGGTCCTGGCGGGTCGCGGTCACGCTCTCCTCCGCCCCCGTGCGCGCCGGCCTCGAGGGCGCGCAAGCTTACCTCATCGCGGGCTGTCGCGTGGTCCGATCGTCGGATGCGAGGGACCGCCGGGCATCCCCCGCGCGTGTCATCCCGCGCCTGAGGAATCCCCTCAGGATCGGCAGCCGAAGGGAGTCGGGGAGTTGCGTGCGCGGTGGGCGCCGGGCCAGCGGGCCTCACATCTGGCCCGCGGCCCGGCACGCCCGGTTTGCGGGGATACCTCAGACCCCCAGCGCGTGTCAGACCCAAATCGTCGGGCCTCCTTGCCGTTGGGCGGCGGCGTGGCCGGCTTGTTTCGTGGATCTGGCGCGCTGCGCGCCGTCCGATAGCGCTGCTATCGGCCGGTGCTCGCGTCCGCCGCCTTCGGCGGC
>VGRB01000371.1 GCA_016875475.1 Deltaproteobacteria bacterium | reverse complement strand
ATGCCGCCGCCGCCCATGCCGGGCGTGCCGCCGCCGCCACCGCCGCCGCCGCCGCCGAAGCCGCCGCCCCCGCCGCCCCCGCCGCCCCCGCCCATGCCGCCGAGCAGGTCGTCGTACTGGCCGAGCACCGTGGTCAGGGCCGCGCTGGCCATCTTCTTGCTGCGGACGGTCGCCTCGGTCGGGGTCAGCTTGGAGGTCAGGCCGTCGCTGCCGACCGCCGGACCGCGGCCCACGCCGACCGACGCGGGGCCGGTCGCGACCATCGTCGCGGGCGCGCTGGTGTCGATCTTCTTCTCGGCCGCTTCCTTCTTGCGGCGACGCGCCGCCTCCTCGGCCTCCTTGCGCTCCTGCTCCGCCTTCGCGAGCTTCTCGAACTCGGCGACCTGGACCATCTTGAACGCGGCGCTGCGCCGCATGTACGGGTCCTTCGTCGCCTTCAACTGCTCCTCGGGGATGAGCGTGACGAGGCTGAGGAAGAGCAGGTGCAGGATCAGCGACATGAGCGAGTAGATCTGGTCGTGGAAGTTGAACCGCTTGCCGGTCGTGGACTTCTGCGTCGCCGGCAGGTAGGACAGGCTGACCATCAGCGTGAACGGCCCGTACTTGAGCCGCGCCTTGGTCGAGGTGTCGATCTTCAGCTTGCCGCCCGCGAGCTTGCCGCGCTTCTCCAGCTCGGCGAGCTTCACGATCTTGCCGTCCACCAGGCAGTCGCCCTCGACGCCCTTCGTGGACACGTCCACCAGGAATCCCTTGCCGTCCGCGACCGCGAAGTCGAAGATCGCCCCGCTGTCGCCGTCGCCGCCGAGGTACTCGGACGGAAGGAAGACCTGGGCCTCGGGCCTGTCGCCCGCCGTGACCTTCGCGCCCTCCTGGTAGTGGTGGACCGTGACCAGCTCCTCGTTCCACAGGAGCGCGATCTCGAGCGCGGTGTGGTCGGTGACCTCGCCGACGTCCTGGATCGCGGGCGCGACGTAGAAGTCCTCGGACGCGCTGCGGGCCCCGCCCTCGAACGACACGACCAGCTTCGTCTCGCCGATGGCGACCTCGTCCCCGGACCGCATGATGGCCTGGGTGATCTTCTCGCCGTTCAGCAGCGTGCCGTTCGTGCTCTCGAGGTCGGTCAGCCGCACGTCCCCGGAATCGAGGACCTCGATCACCGCGTGCTGGCGCGACACGTTGTTGTCGGACAGCCTGAGGTGGGCCTGCCCGGCCTTCCCGATGCGGATGGTCTTCTGGTTGAAGACCTCCTCCCTTGCAAGCGAGTCGCCCTCGGTTACCGCGATGCGGATCGTCGGGATGTTCGCCATGAAGCCTCCGGAAACGGCGCACCTCGAGCGGCGCGCCGGACTGTCCCTACAGATCCTCGGCGGACTTCAGGATCTCGTCCACGAAGTCGGTCCGCGTGTGGATCAGGCTCGACTTCTTCCGCCGGACCACCGCCTCGGTCACGCCCTGCTGCGGCCGCAGGAACTCGGCCTCGACGACGTCGCCGTCGAAGTTCAGCTCCCTGACGTCGGTCGCGCCCTTCTTCGCCCCGGCGGCCGGCGCGGCGGCGGCCGGCTTGGCCCCCGCCTTCTGTGCCCAGACCTCCGGGGTGATCAGGAGCGCCACCCCGATCACCACCAGTGCGATTCGCAGGATCCTCGCCATCTTGCCACCTCGCCGGGACGAGTCTATCGCCACCCGACCATCTTTACAAACGTCCGGGCGCCCTCATTCCGCCCGTGCCCGTGCCCGTATCCGCCCCTCACTGCGCCGGCGGGGTCGCGGGCGCCGCGGCCGCCTCCCGGTTCGCCTCGATCGTCGCCTTGATGCCCTCGATCCGGCGCTCCGCCTCCTTGCGCTTCGGGTGCGCCGGGGGCGCCATCCTCACGAACAGCTCGCACTCGGCGAGCGCCTTCTCGTCCGAGTTCGACAGCGTCTCCTGGTAGACCAGGCACAGGTTGTAGTGCGGGTCGGGATTGCCCGGATCGACCTTCACGAGGTCGTCCAGCACCTTGCGCGCCTCGTCGCCGCGCGCCTGGCCCCGGAAGGCCGCGGCAAGCGCGATCCGCGCCGCGAGGCTCCGCGGCTGCAGCTCGGACGCCTTGCCGAGGTGCTCGGCCGCGGTCCCGAAGTCCTTGTACGACAGGGTCACCAGGCCGAGGTTCATGTGCGCGTCGAACAGCTTCGGGTCGTCGCTCGCGGCCTTCTCGAAGAGCTGCACCGCCTGGCGGACCTCGCCCTTCTTCAGGAAGATCAGCCCGAGCATGTTCTGGATCGGGGCATCCTTCGCGTCGAGCGTGACCGCGTTCCGGCCGACGAGCACGCCCACGTCGAGCAGGCCCATCTGGTAGTACGTCACCGCGAGGTTCAGGTACGCGTCCATGCTGTCCGGGTCCGCGACCAGCGCCATGCGGGCGTGGTTGACCGCCTCGGCGAAGTTCCGGTCCGCGATCATCTTCGCCGCGGCGCGGTTGTGGGCCGTCGGGTTCGCCGGGTCGAGCTGCAGGGCCCTGTCGATCTGGGCCTGCGCCTCGGCCGCCTTGCCGTCGTTCAGGTCCAGCATGCCGAGCCGCGCGACCGCGAACGCGAGCCCGGGCTTCTTCGCCAGGGACTTGCCGTACCAGGACCGCGCGCCCGCGAAGTCGTCGGAGGCCTCGAGGACCGCTCCCATGTTGTAGAGCGCCTCGGCGGAGGCGTCGCCCGCGTTCGCGGCGGCCTTGACCTTGTCCCTGACCGCGGGGTCCGTCCACTTCGGCGCGTCCTCGTCCTCCTTCGGCGCGACCAGCGTCGGCTTGCCCACGTTCAGCGCGAAGAACTCGGGCGCCGGCCGGATGTCCGGCAGCGACCGGAACGAGGGGTCGAGGCTCTTCAAGGCCTCCTCGGCCTCGGTCGAGTACCGGTTGTACCACTTCAGCTTCTGGGCCGTCTCCACGCAGCGCTTGAACTCCTCCTTGGCGCGCTCCCAGGTGCCCTGGGCCTTCTCGACCAGCCCGCTCTTGTAGAACTCGATCGCCTCCCGCGGCAGCCCCGGCGGGACCGGCGCGCTCTCGATCGACGTGGCCAGCTCCTGGTACGCGAAGCCCTTGCGCGACAGCGCCGCGATCGTCCAGTGCGGCTGCTGGAACGCAAAAACGCTCTGGAGGATGTCCATGGCGTTGCGGGTGGTGGTCAGCTTCTTCGCGATGCCCTCGGCGATCGCCTTCTCGGGGAGCGCGAGCTTGATCTTGCGGACCTCCTCCAGGACCGCCTCGCCCTCCATGAACCGCGCCTCGGCCGCGGCCGCGAGCCCGACCGCCGTGACCTTGGCCTTCTCGTCGTCCGGGAGCGTGTTGTACGCCTGCACCGTCTTCTTGAACCACCCGAGCGCCGCGTCCGCCTTGCCCTGGTCCTGCCACGCGTGCGCGATTCTCAGGTGCGCGCGGACCCACAGGTCCAGGCCGCCGCCCTTGGCGTAGCGCGCGAGGTACTGCTCGAAGTGCTTCTGCGCCGCGGCCGCCTTCTTCTGCTTGAGCAGGATGTTGCCGATCTCCTGGTAGACCGACGGGGCGTGCGGCGACTTGCCGTACAACTCCAGGTAGCGCGTCAGGTCCTTGACCGCCAGCTCGTAGTCGCCGAGGCCGCTCCGGAACACGGTCGCGTTGCGCAGCGCCTCCTCGGTCAGGTCGTGCTTCGGCAGCATCTGCACGAAGATCTCGTAGAAGCGCGCGGCCTCCGAATAGACCGCCAGCCGCCGGTACGTGTCCGCGATGTTGAACAGCGCCTGCGGCATCAGCGCGGACCTCGGCATGTCGTTGACGAGCTGGGTGTTCGCGGTCAGCGACTTCTCGACCAGCCGCGCCCGGAAGAAGTTGTTGCCCGCGTTCATCAGCGCGCGGTCCTTCAGCGGGGTGTCCGGGAAACGCTTGACGTAGTCCAGGAAGCACTCGGCAGCGGTCGTGTGGCGGCCGGCCTGCTCGTACTCGTAGCACTTGTTGAAGTCCGCCTGCTCCTTGATGCGCGTCACGATGACCGGCACGTCGCCCGACATCAGCTTCGGGTTGCGCGAGATGTCGTCCGCGGCCTGGTTCAGGCCCTTGATGTCGCGCATCAGGTGCAGCGACGACAGCAGCAGGCGCGCGGCATCCGGCGCGTTCGGGTGGTCCGGCGCGGTCGCGATGATCCTGCGGAAGCCGCCGGCCGCCTCGTTGAAGTGGTTGTACTGGTAGTACGCCATCGCGGCCGCGAAGCGCGCCTCGGTCAGGTCGGGCGCGTCCGCCGGCGCCATCCGGATGTAGCGGTCCGAGGCCGCGACCAGCTTCGTCTCGAACTCGGGCAGCGGCTTCGGCTCGAGGTCGGACGTGTCCTCGGACTTGGCGCCCTTCTGCTTCGACGCCTCCATCAGCTTGTAGTACGACGACACCGCCTCGTGCGCGGCCTTCAACGCGGCCTCGGAGTCGGGCTTCATCGCCACGACCTCGCTGAACCGGTCCGCGGCCTCGGCGTGCTTGCCGAGCTGGGCCAGCAGCAGCGCGTAGTTGAGGGTCATGTTGTAGCGCTCGGGCGAGTCCGGGAACAGGCGGAGGTACTCGTTGTACAGGTGGTGCGTGAGCTCCATGGTGGCCTCTTCCTTCGTGACGGCCACCTCCTTGTGGTACGACGTGACGATGACGCGGAGCAGCTCCTCGATCTTCGTCACCTCGGGGACGTAGAACTCCCTCGGCGCGGTCTCCCTGAAGCGGTCCAGCAGGCCGATCAGGCGGCGCGCCTCCTCGACGACCTTCGCCTTCACGCCGAGCCGGTACGTGTTCTGGAGGATGTCGCGCTGGTACTCGATGACCTTGTACGCCTCGGGCGTGTCCTTGTACTCGGCGATGATCTTCTTCAAGAGCTTCGAGGACTTGTCGTACTCGCCCTGGGACGTGTAGCCCTCGGCGAGCCGGCCCGCGAGGTCCATGTAGTTGGACGGCGAGATCTCCCGGAACACGACGATCGCCTGGTCCGGGCTGCCGACCTGCGAATAGACCATGACCAGGTCGCGCTGCGCCTCGCGCAGGAGCTGCGGGCCGTAGCCGATCGCCTTGGCCTGGTCGCCCTTCGCGAACTCGATCACCTTCAGGAACTGGTTCATGGCCTCGTCGTGGAGGCCCATGTTGTAGTAGCACCAGCCCTTCTTGTAGATGGCGAGTCCGAACGCGTTCGACTTCGGGAAGTTCTCGACCTCGGCGTAGATCTTCTGGGCCTCGTCCATGCGGCCCGAGTTGAAGTAGAACTCGCCGACGTTCAGGAGCGCGTCCGGCGCGAACAGGCTGGTCGGGATGTCGCGGACGATGCGCGTGAAGTACGGGAAGGCCTCCTCGCCGCGATCGAGCTGGACCAGGGTGTAGCCCAGGTAGTAGAGGACCGTGTCGATGTTGCGGGCGTCCGGGAACCGGTCCACGACGTCCTTGTAGGCGCGGACGGTCTCGTTCTGCCACGTCGATCGCTGCTTCAGCAGGGCCGCCTGGTCCTTTC
>VGRB01000370.1 GCA_016875475.1 Deltaproteobacteria bacterium | reverse complement strand
CATCGATGTGATCGGGCACGTCAACAACGCGGTCTACCTGTCGTACCTGGAGACCGCTCGGCTGGACTTCTGGCACCGCGAGTTCGGCGCGGGCGGCTTCGATCGGATGCCCTACATCCTGGGCGAGGTCCGCGTGCGCTTCGTGGCCGCGGCGAAGCTCCGCGACGAGCTGGACCTGGGCATCCGCGTCGCCCGCGTGGGCACGAAGTCGTTCGGGTTGGGGAGTACCGCATCCGCGACGTGGCCACGGGGCGCACGGTCGTCGAGGCGTCCTCGTCGCAGGTGTTCTTCGACTACGAGGCGCAGTGCACGTTCGAGGCGCCCGCGGAGTTCCGCGAGGCCGCGGAACGGCTCGCCCGCGAGGCGGACGCGCCGGTCAGCTGACCTCGTCGACCGGTGCAGGCGGGTCCGGGGGGGGCGCGGACTGGGATGCGGCAGACGGCGCACCGCGCCGCCGGAACGTCCACAGGTTGTTCACGCCGAAGTTGATGACCAGCCCGACCAGGATGCCGACCGCGGGCGCGACCGCGTGGTAGACCCGGTACTCCCCGGCCAGCGGCCGGCTGAACACCTCGCTCCCGCGCAGCATCGCCGACAGGATCGTGGACGTGCCGAGCTGGACCGCGGCCGCGATCGTGGACACGAGGTAGAACTTCGCGAGTCGCCGCCAGAACCGGCCCGCGCTGTCGCCCGACGTCCGGTCGCCCCACGTCCACCAGTTGTTCAGCAGGAAGTTCGTCAGGATCGACACGAAGATGCCGCACCCGTACGCCGCCGCGTCGCGCACCCCGGCCGCGGTCAGCGTCGCGACCCCGATCGCGTCCGCCACGACGTCCCGCACCCCGCGGCCAGCGAGGCGGCCGGCACGACCTGCGTGACCAGGAAGACCACGCCCAGGTTCACGGGCACGCCCGAGGCGCCGACGACCAGGAACTTCACGAACCGCCGCTGCCCGGGCGTCAGGTGCGCCCGAAGGAACTCCATCAGCCTCACAGCCTGTCTCCCTCCTCCGGCAGCAGCAGCCGCACGCGGCCGGCCAACTCCGCCGGGACCCTGTTCGCGACCGCGTCGACCAGCTCGGACACGCGGTACGTCTGGCTGAAGTGGTACAGCACGATGGTGCGGGCCTCCACGCCCCGCAGCAAGGGGACCAGCTCGTCCAGGTGGACGTGGCCCCCGAGGCGCGCCGCCTCCAGGTCGTGCCGGTCGCCGACGAACGTCGCCTCCACGAAGAGCACGCGCGCGCGTCGCGCCGCCGGGTCCAGGTCCGCCAGCCCCTGCGCCGTCGTGTCCCCGGTGACCGCGACGAGCGGGTCGTCCACGACCTCGAACAGGTCCGCGCCGGGCTCGGCCTTGCGCCGCGCGATCTCGGGCCCGGAAAGGCCGAGGTACGCCTCGCGCAGCCGGGTGACGCGCCGGATCACCAGGTAGCCGACGCTCGCGATGCGATCCGAGTGGCGCGCCGGGAACGCACGCAAGAACAGGCGGTTCCCTCCGAGCGCGACCTCGTCGCCCGGCCGCACGCCCACGACCTCGGGCTCGAACGGCCGGCCCTGGAGCGCGCCCATCGCGTCGATGCAGGCGGTCAGCGCGGGCAGCGCCTCCGCAGGGGCCACGATCCGCGGCGCCGCCATCCCGAACAGCCGCCGCACCCCGAGGTACTGGTGCAGCCCCGAGACGTGGTCCGCGTGCGTGTGGGTCAGCGCGAGCGTCGCGGTCCGCAGGGCGGCCGGCGTGCACACGCCCATGTCCACGGTCAGCGCCATCTCGGGGAACGACAGGGTGGTGGCGATGCCCCCGAGAGAGCGCGCGTCGACCCGGATGCCTTCGAACCGCTCGAGCACGGCTGCCTCCGGCGGGCGCGGAGTATAGATCAAGGAATGCGGTGAAAGTCACCTGTTCGGCCTGTGAGGTGACTTTGACCGCATCCCGTTCGACACGACCCGGTACAAGCGCCAGCGGCCCGTCGTCGTGACCGGCTCGAGTTCGCGGCTCGCCGCGGCGCCTGCGTGGACCGCGTCCGCGCCGTTCACGATCACGTGGTCGAAGTACCCGAAATCCGACGGCTTCACATGCTCCGCGGCCCACTCCAGGTTCGCCGTCCACGGCGGCGCGCGCGTGTCGGTGCGCGTGACCAGCCCGGTCGAGTGCTCCGCGAACGAGAACGCGGGCCGCGCGCCGCGGACCGGCTCGACCCACGCCGGCGCCTGGACGAACGGCCGCCCCTTCACGACGTCGCTCTGCTTCACCATGTCGAGCCCGAGCACGCGGCTGCCCGCGGGGACCGCCTCGATCGCCCCGGCCAGCCCGGACAGATCCTCGTGCTCGAACCGCATCCACGCGAGCGTCGTGCTCGCGGACAGCGCGGCCAGCAGCGCCGCCGCCGCCGCCCCGGCGAGCCACTCGCGGACCGCGGGGGCCGGCAGCCCGAGCAGCAGCAGCGACACGCCGATCGGGAACCAGCGGCCGCCGAACTCCAGCGTGTTCAGGTACTTGTCCGGCCCGAGCAGCGCGACCGCGACCAGCAGGAGCCCGGCAGCGACCAGCGGCCCGTCGCAGGCCTCCCGCAGGTCCCGTCGCCTGGTCCGGAGGCCGAGCGCGACCCAGGCCGCCACCCCGGCCGCCACGACCGCCTCCACCGGCCCGCGGATCCCGCCGAGCATCGCGTCCGCGAGCCACCTCGGGTCCAGGCGCGCGAGCGGCGTCGTGAACCAGTGCGCGTCCACGTCGAACCCTCCCTCCGCCCGCGCCGCGGCCATGGCCGGGTACCACAGCGCCGCTAGCGCCGCGGCCGGGAGCAGGGCGGCGGCGCGCGCCGCGATCCCGCCGCCCGCCGGCGGGCGGCGCACCGTCTCAAGCGTGACCCAGGCCACGCCCGCGGCGAGCCACAGCGCGTGCGACGCATAGAGGAGCAGCCCGAGGCCCGCGAGCAGGGCCGTCCGGCGAGCCGTGACGGGCCGCGGCGAGGCCGGCGACACCGCGTGCACCCACGCGAGAAACACAGGCCAGCCCGCGAGGAACGGCAGGAAGCCCCAGTACAGCGAGTGGTTGAACGCGAGCGCCGCGGCCAGGACCACCGCCCCGATCGGCCGCCCGCGCCGCTCCGCGACGATCCACGCCGCCGCGACCCCCGCCAGGACCACGAGCATCAGCGCGACCCGGCCCGCGGCGAACGGCGGCAGTACCGCGCCCGCGAGCGCGACCGCCGCGTACCCGAGGTTCCCGGGCGCGATCCAGTTGACCGCCAGTTCCGGCGCCCGGCCCGCGAGCGCCTCGCCGAGCAGCCCGACCTGCGCCACGTGCTGCGGCAGGTCCGTGGCGGGGGGGATCGTCACGGCCAGGAACGGGTGCGCCGCCAGCATCAGCGCGAGGATCGGCAGCCCGCGCCGCGCGAGGTCAGGCATGGCCGCCTCCCGCCCCGTTGCCGCACGCCGCGCCGGGCCCGGAGGGCGCCTCGTTGCCGCACGCCGTGCCGGGACCGGAGGGCGCCTCGCTGCCGCGCGCCGCGCCGGGCCCGGAGGGCGCCTCGCTGCCGCGCGCCGCGCCGGGACCGGAGGCCGCCTCGTCGTCGCAGGTCGCGACCGCCCAGCAGGCGGCCGCGCCGACAAGGAACCAGTAGTTCGCGAACGCCTGCTTGCCGAGCGCGAACACCGCCGCGAGGACGAGGGCGGTCCACAGCGCGAACGACGCCCGGCCCCGCGCGCCGCGCCACGCCGCGACGGCGGCGACGGGCGCCGCGACCGCGAGCCCGGTCCAGCCCGGCAGCGTCACGCCGAGCTGCCTCAGCCAGGGCAGGTACGACAGCGCGTCGGTCCTGAACGGCTGGGCCACGTGGAACAACACGGCGCTGTCCAGGACCCCGGCCGGGTCCCAGGCGACGAACGGGAGCCACGTCGCCGCCGCGGTGCCGACGACCCTGGCGAGGAAGGCCGCGGCCCCGCGCACGCCGAGCGGTCGCGGCACGAGCAGCAGGGCGAGCGGCGCGAGGAGCAGGAGGTGCTGCTTCGACGCGACCAGCAGGCCCGCGGCCCACGGCACCCAACCCGGCCGTCGCGCCGCCGCCCACAGGGTCAGCGACAGCGCGAGCACGGTGACCGGCTCGGTCCAGCCCTGCTCGATCACGAACAGCGCGCGCGGGTGCAAGAGCACGAGCGCCGCCGCGGCGCCGCCCCATCGCCCGCCCGCCCGCGCCAGGAGCCCCCCAGGGGGGGGTAGGGGTACCCCGCGAGCACGCGACCGCCGTCGACCAGCCCCGGCCCGTAGAACGCCGTGTCCGCGCCGTAGATGTTCGGGATCGTGATGCCGTACGGGCTCGCGCCCGCGAGCATGGCCGCGATCCCGTCCCGGTGCCAGACCCAGACGTCGATCTCCGGCGCCGGGCTCTTCACGATCACCCACGCCCCCGCGGCCGCGAACGTCGCCCCCCCCGCGGCCGCGAACGCCGCGACGAGCGCGACCGCGACAAGCCGCCCGGGCCGCCGCAGGACCGCGGCCACGCCGATCGCCCCCGACACCCCCGCCAGCACCGGCCAGGGCAGGTACTCCTGCGGCGTCGCGATGCGGAGATAGACGCCCGGCGGGTGGAGGAACGTGAACGCGGCGCAGGCGCCGACCGCCAGGATCGCCAGCGGCATCAGGGACTTCGACGCGAGGTCCTCGACGCGTCCGGCCCGTGGAACCATGGCCGCGACGACCAGCAGCACGACCGACGCGTGGAGCAGGTCGAAGGCCGCGTCGGTCATCGCGCCGTTCCCGGACCGCACCGCCAGCGCGAGCAGCGGGATCGCGAGGAACAGCGTAGCGGTCCGGGCCGTCACTCCCCACGCTCCTTCAGCAGCGCGTTCAGGTCGTACCCGGGGACGGGCGTGCAGCCGCCGTAGCGCCTCAGCACGCACATCCCGTCGCGGAAGCACTCGTCGATCCGGTATCCGGGCGCGCCGCTCGCGTCGCCGCGGTGCGCGATCAGCGCGTTCGCCGCCGGGCCGACCCGCGCGAGGTCCGAGGGTCCGGCAAGCTCGAAGATGGGGACGTCGCGGTGGAGGTACGACCAGCCGCCGCTCACGAACCACGGCACCGCGAGCGCGACCCCGCAGACGGACTCGTCGCCGGACAGCCGCTCCATCCCCGACAGCACGCCGGTCAGCCGCGTCCAGTGGGACGAGGCGGGCTGCTCGAGCACGGTCAGGTTCGTCAGGGTGCGGGGCGTGTACCGCCATGCGAGCGTGCCCGAGGTCCCGGCCCACGCGATCGCGGCGATCGCGGCGGCCGCGATCGCGCCGCGCCCCCCCCACCGGGCCCGTGCGCGCGCCACCGCCTCGGCCGTGCCGATCCCGGCCAGTACCAGCGCGACCGCGATCGCCGGGAACACGAACCGGTACTCCTTGTGGTCCATCAGCGAGTGCGTCACGAGGACGACCGCGGCGGTGGCGGCCCACGCCGGGCGCCGCAGCGCGCCGATCGCGGCGGCCGGGACCACGAGCAGCCGC
>VGRB01000369.1 GCA_016875475.1 Deltaproteobacteria bacterium | reverse complement strand
GTCGAGCACAGGGTCGCGCCGGGCACCCGCACCTCGATCAGCTCGGGCTTCGTGCGCACGACCGTGAAGCCGTACTTCCCGTCCACCTGGACGAACACGCGCGAGTAGGTGGCGAACGGCTGGAACCCGATCCACTCGACGACCGGCGGGGCGGGCGGCTCCTCGGGGACCGTCCCGGCCTTCGACGGCACGGGCGATGCGTCGCGCACGCCGGGCACGACGCCCTTGTAGCCGCGGGTGACGTAGATCTGGCCGCCCTCGTCCGCGACCTTCTCCTGGTCGCCGGGGTCGGTCACCACGATCGAGCCGGTCTTCGCGGCCGGGTCCTGCTTCTTCACCCCCGCGCCCTGGATCTCGGGCACACGATCCTGGGGCGTGTCGGTGCGCTGCGCCGACGCGGGCGCGGCGACGAGCATCGCCGCGGCCATCACCGCCGCGCCGAGGATGCGGAACCTCATGCGACCCTCCGGGAACCGGCCGTGATCATCATAGATCCGGCGGTGCGTGGGCGCAAAGCCGGTGCGTTGACAGCCCCGGCCGACCGACTATCCTTGCACCGCGGTCGGAGGGCATGGAACCCATGAAGCTCTTCGGTGCGGCGGCAATGCGGGACCTGGACCGGGTCGCGATCGAGCAGGTCGGGATCCCGGGCGTGGTCCTGATGGAGATCGCGGGCAGGGGCGCGGCGGAAACCCCCCGCGACCGCGGCGCGCGGACCGTGCTGGTGCTCGCGGGCCCCGGCAACAACGGGGGGGACGGGCTGGTCGTGGCCCGCCACCTCGCCGACCGCGGCCTCCACGTGACCGTGGCCCTGCTCGCCCGCGCGGACGCCATGAAGGGCGACGCGGCGACCATGCTCGGGATGCTCCCGCACTTCGCCGTCCGGGTGATCCAGGTCCCGGACGGGCTCCCGGACGACCTCCCGGCCGAGCTTGCCGGCACGGGGCCGGACGTGGTCGTGGACGCGATCTTCGGGACCGGCCTCGCGCGGCCTGTCGAGGGCGTGTTCGCGGACGCGGTCGATGCGGCGAACGCCCTGCCCTGCCCCCGCGTCGCGCTCGACCTTCCGACCGGGATCGACGCGGACACGGGCCGGGTGCTCGGGCGCGCGGTGCGGGCGGACCTCACCGTGACGTTCGGCGCGGCCAAGGTCGGCCACTGGTCGTACCCCGGGCGGGCGTACCGTGGGCGCCTGGAGGTCGTGCCGATCGGCATCCCGCGCGCCGCGATCGACGCGGCGGAGGGGGCGCTGCTCGTCGGGCCGCACGAGGCCGCCGCGGCGTTCCCCCCCCGCGACGCGGACGCGTTCAAGAACGCCTTCGGACACGTGCTCGTGGTCGGCGGGCTCCCCGGCAAGGCCGGTGCCGCGCTGCTCGCCGCGATGGGGGCGGTCCGGGCGGGAGCCGGGCTCGTCTCGGTCGCCACGCACCCGGATTCCGCGGCCCGCGTGGAGGGCCGCCACCCGGAACTGATGGTCGAGGCCGCGATCGGCACTGCGGACGCGGCGGCGCTCGCGGCGATGCTCCTGCGCGCGTCCGCGGTCGTCGCGGGACCGGGGCTCGGGACCGGCGACGGGTCCGCGGCCGCGCTGCGCCGGGCGATCGACGCGGGCCTGCCGTGCGTGCTCGATGCGGATGCCTTGAACTGCGTCGCGGCGGCACCCGATGCGGGCTGGTCCCTGCGGCCGGACGTCGTCCTGACCCCTCACCCGGGAGAGGCCGCGCGCCTGCTCGGCCGCACCGGCCGGGACGTCCAGGCCGATCGCGTGACCGCGGCCGGGGACCTCGCGGCGCGATTCGGGTCGGTGGCCGTCCTGAAGGGCGCGGGCACGGTCGTGGCCGCTCCGGACGGGCGGCTCGCGGTGAACCCGACCGGCGGCCCCGCGCTCGCCACGGCCGGATCGGGCGACGTGCTCTCCGGCATCCTGGGCGCGCTCCTCGGGCGCGGCGTGCCGGCGTTCGAGGCGGCGTGCGCGGCCGCGTGGCTCCACGGGGCGGCCGGCGACCTCGCCGCGGACCGGCTGACCGAGCACGGCGTCGGCGCGTCCGACCTCTGCGACGCGATCCCGGGGGCGATCTCGTCGGCCCTGCGCGCCGTGACCGGCGGGGGGAATTGACAGGAACCTTGCGAACCCTCTTCCACATCCTCCGCACCATGCGCCCCGCCCAGTGGGTGAAGAACCTCTTCGTCACCGCGCCCGTCCTGTTCGCGAAGGAGCACACCGCGGCCGACCCGTCGCTCCTGCTGCAAGCCCTGCTCGCGACGGTCGTGTTCATCCTGCTGTCGGGCGCGGTCTACGTGATGAACGACGTGCTCGACGTCGAGAAGGACCGCAGCCACCCGGTGCGCCGCGCCCGTCCCGTGGCGAGCGGCGCGCTGTCCATCCAGGCCGCGGTCGCGGGGGGGTTGTCGGCCCTGGCGCTCGCGTTCGGCACCGGCGCCCTGCTCGGTCCCGCGTTCGTCCTGATCGCGACCGGGTACCTCGGGCTCAACATCTTCTACAGCTCGGTCTTCAAGAAGATCGCGTGGCTCGACGTGCTGTCGATCGCGACGGGGTTCGTGCTCCGGATCCTCGCGGGCTGCTTCGCGATCGGCCTCGCGCCCGCGGAGATTTCGTACTACCTGATCCTGTGCACCTTCCTGATCGCCCTCTTCCTGGCGATCGGGAAGCGCCGCCACGAGCTGGCGCTGCTCGGCGACGCCTCCGGCACGCACCGCTCCGTGCTCGACCAGTACCGCCTGCACCACCTGGACGTCGGCCTCTACGCGGTCGGCGCGCTGACGGTCGCGGCCTACGCCCTGTACACGGTGTCGGAGCGGACGCGCACCTACTTCGGGACGTGGCACCTGGCCTGGACCGTCCCGTTCGTCGTGCTCGGGATCGTGCGGTTCCTCGTCATCCTCCGGCGCGCGAGCGAGCGCCGGAGCCCGACCGACGTCATGATCCGCGACCTCGCGTTCGTCGGGAACGCGCTGCTCTGGGGCGCGGTGGTCGCGTGGGCCATCTATGGGTGAGACGATGAGAGGGATCGCACTGTCAATCGTCCTGATCGCGGTCGCTACGGCGGGCGGTTGCAAGGCGGCGCAGCCGAGGCCCGACCGGCTCGCCACGGCCCGCGTCGAGGGGGTGGCAACCCCCCACGCGGACGACGCGACGTACGTGGTGCGCCTGAACCCCGCGGGGTGCGACTGCGCGAAGTGGGAGGTGCGCCTCGACGGGACGTGGTACCGCGCATTCCTCGAGCCCGACGAGCCGGGGGGGCCGGTCGAGGCGGCACGGACCGCCCTGGAGGACGCGGCTGCCCGGGGCGACGTGGCGGCCACGGTCACGCTCGCGGGGAAGTTGAAGGGGACGCGGCTCGCGGCGAACCGCGCGCCGAGCCTCGTGCTGAAGGTCGCCGACGATCGGTGACGGTGACGGTGACGGAGGTCATTCATGCGACTCGTGGAGTGCGTCCCGAACTTCAGTGAAGGCCGCGACAAGTCGGTCATCCAGGCGATCGCCGCGGCCATGGAGGCGGCGGGCGCCACGGTCCTCGACGTCGACATGGGCGCGGCGGCGAACCGCACCGTGGTCACGATGGCGGGCGAGCCCGAGGCGATCGAGCGCGCTGCGTTCGAGGCGATCCGCACCGCGGCCTCGCTGATCGACATGTCCAGGCACCACGGCGAGCACCCCCGGATGGGTGCGACCGACGTCTGCCCGTTCGTCCCGCTGTCCGGCGTCACCATGGCCGACTGCGTGGAGCTGGCGCGACGCGTGGGCGAGCGCGTCGGCCGCGACCTTGCGATCCCGGTCTTCCTCTACGACCAGGCCGCCGCCTGCGAGCAGCGGCGGAGCCTCGCCGACATCCGGAAGGGCGAGTACGAGGGCCTCGCGGCGAAGCTCGCGGACCCGGCGTGGGCGCCCGACTTCGGCCCGGCGGCGTTCGACCCGCGGTCCGGGGCGACCGTGATCGGCGCGCGCCAGTTCCTGATCGCCTGGAACGTGGACCTCAACACGCGGGACAAGGCTCTCGCCAGCCGGATCGCGATCAGGATGCGCGAGACGGGCGGCCCGGCGCGCGGCGCCGACGGCGAGCGGCTGCTCGATCCGACCGGGGCGCCGGTCCAGCTCCCTGGCCTGCTCCCGAGCCTGCGGGCCGTGGGGTGGGTGATCGAGGAGTACGGGATCGCGCAGGTGTCGGTGAACCTGATCGACTACAGGCGGACCCCCCTCCACGTGGCGTACGAGGAGGCGCGCCGGCTCGCCGCGGACCTCGGCCTCGCGGTGACCGGCAGCGAGATCGTCGGGCTCGTGCCGAAGGAGGCGCTGCTGGAGGCGGGCCGGTGGTACCTGGAGCGCCAGGGGGCCTCGCCGGGGGCGCCCGAGCCCGAGCTGATCCACGTGGCGGTGCGCTCGCTCGGCCTGTCGGACGTGAAGCCGTTCGTCCCGGCTGAGAAGGTGATCGAGTACCGCCTCGAGGCGGGCCGGAAGACGCTCGCCGACGCGACCCTGCGCGAGTTCACGGACCGCGTCAGCGCGGACTCCGCGGTGCCCGGTGGCGGGTCGGTCGCGGCCCTGTGCGGGTCGCTCGGGGCGTCGCTCGCCGCCATGGTCGCGAACCTGACGTTCCGCCGGCCGGACAGGAGGGATGCCCGCCCCGCGATGCGCCGGCTGGCGCTCCGCGGCCAGCAGCTGAAGGACCGCCTGCTGGCCCTCGTCACCGAGGACGGCGCCTCGTTCGAGGCGGTCATGGCCGCGACCCGGATGCCCAAGGGGACCGACGCGGAGAAGGCGGCGCGCGAAGCGGCCGTCGAGCGCGCGAACGTCCACGCGGCCGAGGTCCCGCTCGAGGTGACGCACACCTGCGCCGAGGTCGCGGAGCTTGCCCGCGAGGCGGCGGAGTCCGGCTACGAGAACTGCATTACCGACGCCGGCGTCGCGGCAGCGGCCGCCCTGGCCGGCGCGGAGGGAGCGGCCCTGAACGTGCTGATCAACGCACGCTCGATCCGCGACGCGGCCGTGGCAGGCGCGCTCAGGACGGGGGCCGAGGATGCGACCGCGCGCGCCCGCGCGGGCGCGGCGGCGGCGCTGTCCACCGTCCGGGGCCGGCTGACGTAGGGAAGGACATTCCCCGCGCGCCCTCGGTCCGATGGGACGGACGCGCGGGGGGGGCCCACCCTAGAAGCGAATGGCCTCCGACAGCCCGCGGCGCTTGACGGTGCTCTGCACCTTCTTGATCAAGGTCGTCGCGTTCTTCGGCTTGACCGTCTTCAGGAAGGCCAGGATGTCCGCCCGGGCGTACACCGGCACGACCCACTGGCGGCGGGTCTTCTGCTTCCGGTAGACCTTGCCGTGGGGAATGCCGATCCCCTTCATCGCGGACAGGACGGCCTTCCGCTCGTTCATGTCGCGCACGACGAGCCGGAGTTCCACGCCGCCGTGACGGCCCTTCTCCGGGTCGTCGGGACGGATGCGGATGCAGCCGTTGCGGTTGTAGAACTCCTTCAGGATCCCCTCGGGCTTGGAAACTTCTGCCATCTGAATCCCC
>VGRB01000368.1 GCA_016875475.1 Deltaproteobacteria bacterium | reverse complement strand
GGACGCGGTCGTGGACACGCACCGGTGCGAGCTGGAGCGTGCGTACAAGCTGGACGTGGTGCACGACCACCGCTCCCGGCTTACCGGGCAGGGGCCGTACACCCGTGACCGGCGGATCTTCGCGGTCCGCTGGGACCACGCCCGGGACGCGACCGGGACCGAGGACGAGCTGCGCGCGCTGGTCCTGGACGTCGCGTCCCGGCACCCCGGCCGCCCGATCCTGCTGCTCCGCGGCCTGGTCTCCATGCTGGTGCACACGGACCTCCAGGGGGTGGCCGCCTCCCTGGCGGGCGTCGTGCCGAACCCCCTCCGGGTGATCGAGCAGCGGGGCACCGACGACGACTGGACCGAGGGCTGGAGCGCGATCCACGACGCCGTCCACGCGCTCGTCCTCCGCGACGACGGGGACCGGGAGCCGGTCGTTTCCGGTTTCGCGATGGCCCGGCAGGAGGGCGACGAGGCCGGGAACGTGGCCGAGGTCGTGCGCCTGCTGGAGGCGGCGGGAGCGGTCGGGGCGCGCTGGCCGCTCTCGGGCAGCCCCGTCGGCAGCCTGCGCGTCCACCCCGGAGCGCCGCGGATCCGGTTCCCGCACGGCGGTCCGGCCCCCGCCGACCTCGCGCCGGACCCGGTGTGCACGGACCTGCCGTACGGATACGAGGCGACGGCGCGCATGGTCCGGGCCGTGGGTGCCGTGTTCGGCGGTGCGGACGCGGCCGAGCGCCTCCTCGAGGCCGGACGGGCCTCGCTGCGCGAGCGGCTCGAGCCCGTCGTGACCCGGTGCCTCGCGGGCCGCGCGGCGGTCGTGATCGAGGAGCCGTACCGCGCGGCCGGACTGGTCGCGGCGCTCCGCGAGCTGTCCGTGGAGGTCCCCTGGGCCGTGCTCCTCCGCAGGCGGGGCGTCCCGTGCGCGGTCGCGGACTCGCTGGCGGCCGGCGGCGTCGAGGTCCTCCGCGACCCCGAGTACGCGGAGGTCCGCGAGCGCCTGGCATCGGACGCGTCGGCCGGTCGCGCGGACGTCGTGATCGGGTCGGGTGCCTTCGCCGATGCCGTGGCCGACGCGGGACTGCCGTCGGTCGAGACAGGATTTCCTTTCTACATCGAGCACTTCGCAGCATCGATGCCGTTCATGGGTCTCGAAGGGCTGCCCCGGCTCGCCGACCGCGTCGCCAACGCGATCACCCGGTCGTCGCACCGCGGGTCGAGCTGACGCCCTCCCCCCCCACCGTCACCTCCACCTCCGGCTCCCTCCCCGACGCCCGCTCCACCGCGAACCCCACCCGCCGCTCGACCTGGCGATCGGGCGCGCTCGCGAGGGCCGCGCGGGACGGCACGAGGGGGCGAGGCTGCCGCATTGACGGGCACCGGCCTGACCGGGTACAACCGGCCCCATGGCCGCGCGACGCCCGATCCTGCTGGTCTTCCCGCCCCTGACCGACATGATGACCCACCCGGAGCTCGGCGTGCCGCAGCTCACCGCGTGGATGCGGCGCGCCGGATGGGACGTGCGCCAGCTCGACCTGAACGCGACCTGCGTCTTCCGGCACCTCGCCGACCCGGACGTGCGCGATCGGCTGCGGTCCGAGCTGTCGGAGGCCGGAACCCGCTTCCTCGACACGCTGCCCGCCTACATCGCCGGGCGCAAGGCCGCGATCGTCCGGCGCGTGCTCGATTCGTCCGCAACCCCGCTGGACCCCGAGCCGGTCGGGTGGTTCGCCGGCGCCTGCGTCGAGCACCAGGAGGTGATCGACCCGCTGCCGCTCGCACGACAGATGCGGATGGTCGCCGCGACGGACCCGCTCGCGCCCGCGCCGCTGCCCGGCGCCCACACGGACTCGGGCTGGCTCGGCATGGCGAAGCTCGTGAACGTGGTCCAGCGGGAGCTGATCCAGCCGTGCGGGTTCGCGCCCGGGGAGCTGGGGTCGCTCCTCGCGGCGCCGTGCCCCTGGCTGGACCGGTTCCTGGCCGAGCACCTGGACCCGCTCCTGCCGCCGGACCTCGGCATGCTCGGGCTGTCCATCCACAACGCCCACCAGCTCGTGCCCGCGCTGCGCATCGCGGACCGCGTGCGCGCGCTCCGGCCCGGCGTCCACGTGACGCTCGGCGGGCCGTGGGCAGCGGCCGCGAGCGGGGCCATCCGCCTGGCTCCGCTCGTCTTCGACCACGTGGACACGGTCGTCGCCTGCGAAGGCGAGGTCCCGCTGGAATCGCTGGCGCTCGCGCTGGCGGAGGGCCGCCCCTTCGACGACCTCCCGGGCGTGACCACGCGGCACGACGGCGCGGTGCGCGAAAACCTGCCGCCCCCGCCGGTCCCGCTCGGGGACCTGCCGGTGCCGGTGTTCGACGGCTACCCCATGGACGCCTACCCGGACGCGAAGGTCCCGTTCCGGACCGTGCGCGGCTGCTACTGGGGCCGGTGCGCCTTCTGCTTCCACGTGTTCCCCCACCTCCAGCCCGAGTACCCGACGGGCTGGCGCGCCGACCTCCCGGAGCGCGTGACCGACAACCTGCTGGAGATGCTCCGCGACGTCGGCCGCCGGTTCGGGGCCCGGACCCTGACGCTGGCGGACAACGCCACGCCGCCCGCGCACATGGCCCGCATCGCGACCGCGCTCGTGGGCGGGGGCCTGGACGTGCGCTGGGAGGCGCTCGCGCGCTTCGACCCGGGCTTCACCCCGGAGACCTTCCGGCTGATGGCCCTGTCCGGCTGCCGCGACCTCTTCTTCGGGCTCGAGACCGCGAGCCCGCCGGAGCTGGCGCGCCTGCGGAAGGGCATCACCCCGGACCTGGTGGTCCGCAACCTCCGCGCCTGCGCCGAGGCCGGCATCCACGCCCAGGTCTTCGTGCTCCACTACCCGTCCCAGCCGCTGCGGGACTACATCGACACGCTCGAGTTCCTGTGCGAGCACCACGACGTCGTCCACTGGATCATCCCGTTCCGCTTCCGGCTCGGCCGCAACGCGATGGTCTTCGACGACCCCGGCTTCCTCGGGGTGCGGCTCGCCCCGGGGGCCGAGGAGGACCACCAGGTGTTCCATCTCCCGTTCGAGGCCGACGCCTGGATGGGCGACGAGGCCTTCCGCGAGGTCACGGAGGCGTACTTCGCCCGGTTCATTGCCTTGAGAGCATTCCACGCTGTCGCCCGGCCCGCACGGTAGGCGGTCCCGATCGACACCCGTCGAGATCCGTACCCCACGCCCCGGACCCCGGCAGGCCCCAGGGGCATCGATCGGAGGGGGGCGCGGCTCGCCCCCCTGCCCGCCGCCCCGCGTTGCGGGGCGCGGGCCACCCCCCCTTGCGCGGCCGCCTTGCGGCCGCCGAGCGATCCGCGCCCCAGCGCGGATCGCTCCTGGCCGCCGTTTGCCAACCCGGGAGCGCCCGCCTATCATGCTGACCGGCTCGTCTCCGGCGTCGGCGCCATGGCACGGAACGCGGTCTTCGTGAACCCGCCCCTGACGCTTCCGCCGGACTTCATCGACTACCCGTGGTTCGCGGACCACGGGATGCTCGCGTGCGCCGCGCTCGCCGCGCGCGCCGGATGGGCCGTGCGGGTCGCGGACGCGTTCGCGATGGCGGGCGCGGGCCGCCTGGACCTGCCCTCGGGGGGGTACAGGCTCGGCGCCTCGCACGAGGAGCTGCTCGGCGGGCTGCCGGACTGCGGGGCGGACCTGGTCGTGCTGAACGCCTCGCCGTTCCTGCGGATCTGGCGCCCGGACGCGGGCCTGGACGCGCTGATCGCGGGCCTCCGCGAGCGCTGGCCGCGCGCCGCGCTGGTCGCGGCCGACTGCCACGTCGGCGGCATGCACCACGTGGAGTACGACGCGGACGCGCTGATCGCGGGCCTCCGCGAGCGCTGGCCGCGCGCCGCGCTGGTCGCGGCCGACTGCCACGTCGGCGGCATGCACCACGTGGAGTACGACGCGGACGCGGTGATCGCGCGCCTGCCCGCCGTCGACGCGGTCCTGCGGTACTCGGGCGAGGAGTGGTTCGCGGCGCCGGACCGGCTCGCCGCCCTCGCCGGCAGCCGCCGCGCGATCGACGCCCCGGCCGGCGCGGACTGGCCCGGCGGCGCGCCCGCGATGCCGATGCTGGAGGCGCTCGACGGCCGCGCCTGGGGCACGTTCCTGTGGCACTGCTTCGAGGACGGCCGCTGGGCGAACGCGTTCGGCGTGGACGCCGCGACCCGGCCCTTCATGACGACGAGCGGCTGCCCGCACCGCTGCGTCTTCTGCACGAGCAACCCGGGCTGGCGGGCCGCCGGGCGCAAGCCGTACCGGGTCGTGCCCCTGAAGGTGGTGGAGACCTGGGCGTTCCTGGCCAAGGCGCTCGGCGCGCGCCGGCTCTTCGTGCTCGACGAGATGGCGAACCTGCGGCCGGACTTCGAGGCGGTGCTCGACGCGTTCGCGAAGCTCGACCTGAAGTACGAGTTCCCGAACGGGCTGCGGGCGGACCGGCTGTCCGACGCCGCGATCGAGCGGCTGGCCGGCCGCACGAGCCTCCTGTGCGTGTCCGCGGAGAGCGCGTCCCAGGCCGACCTGGACGGTCCGATCGGCAAGCGGCAGGACCTCGCCGACGTCGATCGGGTGGCGGCGCGCGCCGCGGCCGCCGGGGTGCCGTGCATGGTCCACTGGGTCGTCGGGTTCCCCTGGGAGACGAAATCGCACGTTCGGGCCACGATCGAGGCCGCGTGGGCGCTTTTCGAGCGGCACGGCGCGCGGCCCGCGGTCCAGTTCGCGACGCCGCTCCCGGGCACGGCCCTGCACGCGTCGTGCGTGGAACAGGGGCTGGTCCCCCCGGCCGGCTTCGACGCGGGCGACGGCCTCCTGTTCCAGCACCGGCCCGCGTTCGCGACCCCGGCGCTGCCGGCGGCGTGGCTGACGGAGGCCCGCGACGCGCTGGCGGCCAAGGTCGAGGCCGCGTCACAGCGGAAGGTGATCGTCAACGTCACGTACGAGTGCATCAACCGGTGCACGTTCTGCGCGGTGTCGAACCGCGTCCGGCGCGCGATCCCGTGGCCGCGACTCGAGCGCATCATCGCGGACCACCGTGCCAGGGGGATCGAGAACCTCGACCTCGACGGGGGAGAGCCGACGCTGCACCCGCGCCTCGCGGCCGCGGTCCGGCACGCGCGCTCGCTCGGATTCCGGCAGGTCAACGTGACCACGAACGGACGCAGGCTCGCAGACCGGAAGTTCGCGCGGCGCCTGCTCGCCGCCGGACCGACCAGCCTGCTGATCTCGTTGCACGGCCACACGGCCGCGGTGCACGACGCGCTGACCCGGGTCCCGGGCAGCTTCGACGAGACCGTCGCCGGCATCCGCAACGCGGTGGCGTTGAAGGCGCCCGCACTCGATCTCGGCGTGAACGTGACCGTCGCCACGCAGAACGTCGGCCACCTCCCCGCGATCGCGGACCTCGCGTACGACCTCGGCGTGCGGAAGCTGAACCTCCAGCTCGTCACGCCGTTCGGCCGGGCCGGCCTGCGCGTGGTGCCGCCGATGGCGCACGCGGTCGAGTCGGTGCGCGAGGTGCTCGACCGCAACCC
>VGRB01000367.1 GCA_016875475.1 Deltaproteobacteria bacterium | reverse complement strand
GCCCCGCGGCCGCCGAGCCGGGGCACCCAGGCGCCAAGCTCGCGGACGGACGCGAGCACCAGCTCGAACGCGAGCCCCGCCAGGATGGCAAGGAACGGCACGCCGGGCAGCCAGTGCTTCGTGCCGCCGAAGATCGGGACCTTCGTGTTGGCGATCACCGCGAACGGGATGAAGAAGTTCAGGAAGACGAACAGGACCACGCCGGGCTGGCGCGCGGGCAGGGACTCCGCGATCCGCCGCAGCGACCCCGCGAAGCGGGCGCCCGTGCGCACGGCCCACTCGTACGCGACGCGCAGCATCCCGACGATGCCCAGGAGCACGGTCGGGCCCGGGATCGTCATGGCGGACATCACGAACGAGAAGCCGATCGGGTACGGGGGCTTCGTGTACAGCCAGCCCCAGTAGTAGGCCCAGTACATCACGTGGTTCGCGTGGAACCCGAAGTACCACTTCAGGTGCCTGATGGGCTCGTGCCACAGGCGCGGCCACAGCAGGTAGTAGACGACCGGCGCGACCACGAGCATCGCCACGAACGCCAACGGGATCGCGGGCAGCCGGATGCCGACGCCGCCGTCCGCGCGCGACAGCCCGAACTCGCGCCGGTGCGCGATCAGCCACCAGATCAGCAGGGTGGGGGGGATGAAGAACGCGTTGTGCTTGGTCGAGAGCGCGAGCCCCCAGGCCACGCCCGTCAGGAGCGCCCACCGCCAGCCGCCGGTCTCGGCCCTGATGAAGCAGTACGCGGTCAGGAACCACATCACCGCGACCGGCGTGTCGAAGCACGACAGGTGCGCGTGCCAGAACGCGTGCGGCATGAACATGTACGCGACCGCGGCCGCGATGCCGACGCGCCGCCCGAAGTACCGCGTCCCGAACGCCATGATCAGGTAGACGAGCCACGACGCGACCAGCAGCGCGGGGAGCCGCATGGCCGTGGATTCGCGCATGATCGGCAGGATCGGTTCGGGGTTGCGCCCCCCGTCGTACCAGTGGCGGATGTTCGGGACCTCGTCCACGCTCTTGATGTCGCCGAACAGGCGCCACGACAGCCCGAACAGCATCTTCGGCAGGGCCGGGTGCTCCCCGTTGTAGCCGAAGTGCTTGTCGACCGTCTCCTTCCTGAACGCGGTCTTCGGGTCGTCGAGGAGGTCGTCGTACCACTTCGCATACTGCTCGGCCGCGGTGAAGTAGAACCCCTCGTCGCGCGGGAACCCGATGTCGAGGGTCGAGCAGAGCAGGACGAAGTACAGGGCGGCGAGCCCGATGCCGATGAAGCGGTCCGCGCGCGTCACGGGGACACCTCGGGAATTCGGCGCCTACTCCGAGTACCGGAACAGCTCGCCGAGGAGCGAGGCCAGCGGCAGGCGGACCGTGCAGAGGAACGTCTGGCCGGCCGGCGGCTTCTTGTCCCCGCCGAAGGCCGCGAACCCGGCCTTGGCCTGCGGGAACACCGCGGCGAACATCGCATCGACCGCCCGCGCGTCCGGCGTCTTCGCCCCCACCGCGGGCGCCGCGGCGGCGATCATCTCGCCGAGGCCCTCGCGGAGCGGCACGCACGCTCTCTTCCTCACCGCGACCTTGAACCCGTCCGCCTTCGGGTCGAACGCCTCGTCCTCCGAGGGCGGCGGGATCACGAACCGGTTCGTCAGGACCACCTCGTTGGTGTCCGGGTCGTAGCGGCCCGTCTCCGCCAGCTCCGGCGCCACCTTCTCCTTGAACGCCTTCTCGGCCGCGGCGGCGAACACCGTGCGCAGCGCCTCGGTCGCCTCGACGGCCATCTCGCGCTTCCGCTGGGAGGGCAGGTAGAGGGCCTGGATCCCGGCCGCGGCGGCCTTCACGCCGTCCGCCCTGCCCGCCTTCTTCGCGGCGTCGAGGTCCGCGCGCAGCCCCTCCGCGATCGCCTCGTTCGCCCACGCGCGCGCCGCGCCGAGCGAGGTCTCGAGCGTCGCGGCCTTCCTCGCGATCGCGGCCTTCGCCGCCTTGTCCTTCGACGCCTCGTAGAGCTTCTCGTACGTGTCGAGCAGCCGCCAGGACAGATCCTGCCGCCCGGCCGCGTCGGGGATCGCGATAGCCGCCTCCCAGGCGGTCGCGGCCGCCGGCAGGTCCCCGGTCTTCTCGTACGCGAGCCCGGTGTACAGCTTGCAGTCGAAGCACGGCGACCTGGCCTTCTCGGCCTCCTGGAACAGCGCGATCGCCTTGGCCGGCTCGGTCGCGAGCGCGCGCCGGCCCGCCAGGACCTTGTCGCTGTTGCAGGCGGCGAGCGCCAGCAGCGCCGCCAGTCCCGGGACGAGGAGCCTCCGCTGCATGGTGGAACCCTCCATCGCGGGGCGGAAGATAGCACACTTCGGGCGCGCGGCGCATCCGTGTCGGGGCGGGAGCGACCTTGGGTTCGGGCTCGGGCTCGGGCTCGGGTACGGGCTCGGGCTCGGGTACGGGTTCGGGTTCGGGTTCGGGCTCGGGCTCTGGCACGGGTACGGGAGAGTTCAGGCCGGCTTCTGGAGGGTTCGGGACAATTGATCGAGGATGCGCCGGTAGGTCGCGATGGCGTCGGGCTCGTTGCCCAGCGAGAACTCGACCTCGAACTGGCCGTCGCCGGTGCCGCGCCGGACCGTCGTGACCGTCCCGTGGAGCGCGAGCACGGAGGGCTTCTCGCGGCTCTTGACCGCGATCCGGACCGTCACCCGCCGGTACGGGTCCGGCAGCTCGCCGGACGTCGAGACCCGCATCGTGTGCGGCAGGAGCTTGATGGCGCGTCCCTCGATCGGCTCGCCCGCGCCCGCGTCGTAGGTGATCGGCAGCATCACGTAGATGCCGGTGCGCGACGCCTTCGGCGACGTCGGCTCCGTGATGAGGTCCGCGTCGGGGTCCGGCGGCGTGACGTCCACCGGGTCCACGGGCTCGGGACCCTCGCGCGTCTCGCCCGTCCGCGGGAAGACGAACACGAAGGTCGGCGTGGCGCCCTCCTCGCGCGGCCGCATCGCCTGAACGAAGCCGGACGACACGGACAGGATCGCCTTCAGGAAGTGCCTGAGCGGCGCCATGTCGCCGCTGCACGCGACGGACAGCCAGCGCACGCCGCAGCCCGTAACGGTCCCGTCCAGGTCGCGCGTCAGGCGCATCACCTGGACCTCGGCGTCGAGCGGGTACATGCTGTCGCGTCCCCGCTGGGACGTCGCCAGCTCGAGGTGCAGCCACAGGATCGCGCCGGTTTCCGCGCCGAGGTCGCCGACGATGTAGGCCCCGCCCGCGGACAGGTCGCCGGTCTCGAGCGTCCGCCCCGGCACGTCGAGCAGGAATGCCTTCATCGCGAACGGGAACCGCGGATCGAGCCGTCTCTCCTGGCCCATGCCTCCTCCCCGGGACGGAATCTTACACCCGTTTCGCGCCGACTGAAGCGGCGCGAAACGCCGCGGATGGACCTGACTCGGCCCGGCTCGCAGGTCATCCGCGGCCGCCGGGCGCACCCGCGGATGGACCTGACTCGGCCCGGCTCGCAGGTCATCCGCGGCCGCCGGGCGCACCCGCGGATGGACCTGACTCGGCCCGGCTCGCAGGTCATCCGTGGCCGCCGGGCGCACCCGCGGATGGACCTGACTCGGCCCGGCTCGCAGGTCATCCGTGGCCGCCGTGTTCCGCCTGGGGCGAGGAGCGCCACGCGGGCCGCGGCGTCGGGTGATGTGCGCGGTCACCCGGCAGGTGAGCGGGCACGGACACGGACACGGACACGAAGGACGCAGCGAACATGTGGCGGATTCCCGGCCGCCGGCGTCGTTGACACCCGCCCCGCGGTGGGGCATACCCCGTCTCCATGGAGGTCGTCCTCGCCAGCCGCGTCGAGGTCCGGGGCGTGAACCCAGGCGACCCGGCGCACGCCGCGGCGATCGATCGGCTCCGCGAGCGGTTCGACCGCGAGAACCCGGTCTACTGGGACGCCCGCCGCTTCCGCAGGCCGTGCCGCCACATCGTGCGCCGCATCGAGCTGATCGACGGCCCGGACGCGGGCGGCGTGGTCCGCGGCCCGCGCGGCGCGTGGAAGGAGGTCGTCGGGTGCCTGGGCGACCTCGTGGACGCCCCGGTCCGCGAGGCCACGGCGTTTCCGGAGGCCCTGCACCTGGCCCTGACCGGCGAGCTGCGCGACTACCAGGCCGCCGCGGTCGAGGCGGCGGTGCGCGAGGCGGGGGGGGTCATCCAGGCCCCGACCGGCAGCGGCAAGACCGTGGTCGCGATGGGGCTCGTCGCGCGGCTGCGGACGCCGGCGCTGATCGTGGTCCACACGTCGGTCCTCCTCGAGCAGACGGCCGCGCGCGTGCGCCAGTTCCTGGGCGTCGAGCCCGCGCTGGTCGGGGGGGGACACGACTCCCCCGGACAGGCGGACTGCCTGTCCGGTGGGCCCGGCGGCGACGTCACGATCGCGATGGTCCAGACGCTGATGCGACGCGACCTCGCGCCCTGGCGCGACCGGTTCGGGCTGGTGGTCCTCGACGAGGCGCACCACTGCCCGGCCGAGACGTTCAAGTCCGTCGTGCAGGCCTTCGCCGCGCGCTACCGCGTCGGCCTGACCGCGACGCCGAACCGCAAGGACCGGCTCCACCCGGTGCTCTACGACGTGGTCGGGCCGCTCGTGCACGTGGTCGCGCCGAAGACCCTGGTCGCGACCGGCTCGATCGCGCGGGTCGAGGTGATCCACGTCGAGACGGAGTTCCGGGGCGCGTTCCGGAACAACTACGGCAGGTTGATCAACCGGGTCGCGGCGGACCCGGGGCGGAACGCCCTGCTCGTCGAGAAGATCCGGCAGCTCCACGCGGGCCGCTCGCTGGTCCTGTCCGAGCGCGTGGACCATTGCCGCATGCTGGCGGACCGCCTCGCGGAGGCCGGCGTCAAGGCGGTCGCGATGACCGGCGAGACCCCCCGGGAGGCGCGCGAGGACCTGCTGCGCCGGTTCGCGTCCGGCGACGTCGAGGCGCTCGTCTCGACGACCGCGCTGGTCGGGGAGGGATTCGACCTGCCCGCGATCGACACCGTGTTCCTGACGATCCCGAACGGGAACGTCGCCAAGACCACGCAGGCGCTGGGCCGCGCGCTCCGCCCCCACGAGGGCAAGGCGGCCGGGCGGATCGTCGACTTCGTGGATTCCCGCGTTTCCCTGCTCAGGAACCAGTTCAACCGCCGCCTCCGCGTGTATCAGCGGTTCCGCTGACGCGCGGCGGCGAAGCCTTGCGCAAGTCCCGAGGAATCCCCTCATGATCGGGGGCCGAAGGGAGTCGGGGAGTTGCGTGCGCGGTGGGCGCCGGGCCAGCGGGCCTCACATCTGGCCCGCGGCCCGGCGCGCCCGGTTTGCGGGGATACCTCAGGCGCAAATCGGGTTGATCCGCCCCAGCGCGGACGCGTATCATCCGCATCACCCCGCGCCCCCGGTGGCGCGGACGGCCCCGGCAATCCTGACCTGGAGGATCAAGCGATGAGACGGATGCTCGCCCCGGGCCTGGTGCTGTCCTTGACCGTGGTCGCGTGCGCGATCGGGGAGGCGCCCGACGGGGCGGCCGTGATTCCGACCGCCCC
>VGRB01000366.1 GCA_016875475.1 Deltaproteobacteria bacterium | reverse complement strand
GCAGGACTTCTCGGTCGAGGTCGGCGCGACGGTGAAGCTGTTCGGGTCGATCCCGATGTCCTCGGACCCGGCCGTGATCGACGGGACGCTGAAGGCGCTCGGGATGTCGCGCTGCATCTGCCCGGACGGCAAGGGCGGCTGGGCGGCGTGCGAGCCTCCGGCCGGGGGCGGCTGATGCTCGTGGTCCACCTGGTGCGGCACGGCGAGACTGACTGGAACCGGGAGAACCGCTTCCAGGGGAGGCGCGACGTGCCGCTCAACGACGCCGGCCGGGCGCAGGCCGTGAAGGTCGCCGCGGCGCTGGCGGACCGGCCGCTCGCCGCCGTCCGTTCGAGCGCGCTGTCGCGGGCGCGCGAGACCGCGGAGAGGATCGCGGAGGGTCGCGGGATCGAGGTCGTGGTCGACGACCGGCTCGCCGAGATGGACTTCGGCGACTGGGAAGGGCTCACGACGCTGCACCGGCGGCACGGCCGGTTCGTTATCGCGTGCTTCAACGACACGTGCCACCTCGGGGGGGTATGATGCGGGGGCTGGTACTGATGGCGGTCGCCGCGGCCGTCCTGTGGTCCGCGACGGCCGGCGCGGCCGGAAGGATGCCGTTCGACATGGTGCCTCGCAACCCGCCGTCGCCGATGAGGTCGGTCGAGGAGATCCGGCGCGAGGTGGAACGGAACGCCCCGCCGTCGAAGAAGTCGAAGAAGGGGAAGAAGGCGAAGAAGGGCGCCGGGAAGAAGAAGGCGCCGGGAAAGAAGGTGGCGAAGGCCGGCGGGAAGGCGAAGGCCGGCGGGAAGGCCAAGGCCCCCGGGAAGGCCAAGGCCCCCGGGACGAAGGGTGCGGTGAAGCGATGAGGCTCGGTCGGGGCGGAATCGTGCTCGCGCTTCTGTCGGTCGCCGGGTGCGGTGACGGGGGACGGCCTGAGCCCCCGGCCTGCGTGCCGGACTGCACGGGCGTCGCGTGCGGCGACGACGGCTGCGGCGGCTCGTGCGGCGAGTGCTCCGGGGGGGCCGTGTGCGGGGCGGACCGGCAGTGCGCGTGCACGCCGAGGGCCTCGACCGGCTGCTGCGGGGTCGCGGTGTGCTGGCTCGACTCGTGCGGGGCCGCGGGCGAGGCGCTCGCCACGTGCGAGCAGGGGTGCGGGCCGGACAATCGGTGCATCGGCTGCTCGTCCGACTGCACGGGACGCGAGTGCGGGCTCGACGGGTGCGGCGGCTACTGCGGCACGTGCCCCAACGGGGTCGCGTGCGACGACGGACGCTGCGCCTGCGAGCCGCACGCGAAGCGCGCCTGCTGCGGCCCGAACGCGTGCTGGTTCGACTCCTGCGGGAAGCAGGAGGCGGTCGCCGAGGTCTGTCCGGGCGGCTGCAACCTCGGGGTCTGCGGGACGTGCGAGCCGGCCTGCGACGGCCGCGAGTGCGGCGTGGACGGGTGCGGGAAGAGCTGCGGCGGGTGCACGGGGGGGAAGGTCTGCTCGAAGGACGGCACGTGCGAGTGCACCCGGGGGGCGCAGAAGCAGTGCTGCGGGACGTCGGTCTGCTCGTTCGACAGCTGCGGCAACCCCGAGCCGGAGGTCCCGTGCCCCGAGGGGTGCTTCGCCGGCGAGTGCCGCTGCGACCCGGACTGCTCGGACCGGGAGTGCGGCCCGGACGGGTGCGATGGGTCGTGCGGGCAGTGCGGCGGGGACCTGGTCTGCGAGAACGGCCGTTGCGTGATCGAGGCGTGCGACCAGGTCCCGGCGTGCGTCAGCGCGTGCCAGACGAACGCGGCGTGCGGGCTCGCCGGCGCTGCCAATGGCGGCGTGTGGGACTTCGACAACTTCGCGTGCTCGGGCGGCAGGTGCCTCTACGCCGGGTGCGGGACGGACAAGGAGTGCGAGGACGAGCCGACCTACCCGTCGAAGGACCTGGTCTGCCGCAAGGTCGCGTGCGGGTTCAGGCGCTGCACTGCGTCCTGCGGGTCCGCGAAGGACTGCGTCGGGACCGTGTCCGCCAAGGGTCCCCTGACCGGCGAGGAGAACTTCGTGTGCGACGGCGGCTGGTGCCGGTACGCGGGCTGCCGGTCGGACGACGAGTGCGCGACGGCCATGGCCTCGCTGCCCGCGCCCAAGGGGTACCGGTGCAGGCAGGTGGCCGCGGTCGGGGCGTGCGTGCGGGCGTGCTCGAACGTGAACGACTGCGTCATCCAGCCCGCGACGGCGCTGGCCGACGCCGACAACTACGCGTGCGAGGGCGGCGCGTGCCGCTACAAGGGATGCGGATCCACCGCCGAGTGCCAGGCGGCGTACGCCGGCACGCCGGGGGTCTGGGAGTGCGCGCCGGGGTTCCTCGCCCCGCCGCAGTGAAGAGGAGGTAGCACATGAGTGTCCCGAAGAAGGTCGCGGTCGTGCTGTCCGGGTGCGGGGTGTTCGACGGCGCGGAGATCCACGAGTCCACGCTCACGCTGCTGGCCCTGGACATGCGGGGCGCGCGCGCGGTGATCGCGGCGCCGGACAAGCCGCAGCGCAAGGTGGTGAACGTGGCGACCGGGCAGGACGAGCCGGATCAGGCCCGGAGCTGCCTCGTCGAGGCGGCCCGCATCGCGCGCGGCGAGATCCGGCCGCTGTCCGACGTCAAGGCGGCCGACGTGGACGCGCTGATCCTGCCGGGGGGGTACGGGGCGGCGCTGAACCTGTCCGACCTCGCGATCGCTGGGCCGGAGTTCCAGCCGGATCCGGTGGTTCTCGCCCTCGTGCGCGAGGTGTGGCGTGCCGGGAAGCCGGTCGCGGCGCTGTGCATCGCGCCGCCGATCCTGGCCGCGGCGCTCGCCGCGGAAGGGGTGAAGGGCGCGAAGCTGACGATCGGCAACGACCCGGGCGTGGCGGGCGTGATCCGCGGCAGGGGCCAGGAGCACGTCGACTGCAAGGCGGACGCGTTCGTCGCGGACCGCTCGAACCGCGTGGTGACGTGCCCGGCGTACATGCTCGCGGGCGGGATCGCGGAGCTGTGGCGCGGGATCGACGGGGCCGTGGGCGCGCTGCTCGATATGGCGTGATTTCCCCGGCGGCGCCGGGGCAATCCGGTCAGGACTCCTCGCCGGCGAGCTTCCGGTAGATCGTCCGCACGGCCACGCCCAGGAGCTGCGCGGCGAGGCGCTTGTTCCCCCTGGTCAGCCGGAGCGTCTGCTGGAGCACCTGCTGCTCGATCTCGTCGAGCGGCGTGCCGAGCTGGATCGTCAGGTACTGCTTGGCTGACGTCTCGCGCGCAACGAGGTCGGGCAGGTCGTCGGCCCGAACCGTGTCGCCCCGGCACAGGACGACCGCGTGCTCGATCGTGTTCTCCAGCTCGCGCACGTTCCCCGGCCAGTCGTGCGCGATCAGCAGCTCCATGGCCTCGCGCGCGATGGTGCGGACGTCCTTGCGGTTGCGCTCCGCGAATCGCGCGAGGAAGCGCTGCGCGAGCAGGGGTACGTCGTCGATGCGGTCGCGCAGGGGGGGGAGCGTGATCGTGATGACGTTCAGCCGGTAGTACAGGTCCTCGCGGAACCTGCCCTGGCGCACCATCTCGGCCAGGGCCTTGTTCGTGGACGCGATCACGCGCACGTCGGTGCGGATGGTCTGGGTGCCGCCGAGGCGCTCGAACTCGCCTTCCTGGAGCACGCGCAGCAGCTTCGCCTGGACCATCGGATCCAGCTCCGCGACCTCGTCCAGGAACAGCGTGCCGCCGTCCGCGAGCTTGAACCGGCCCTCGCGGCGGGCGAAGGCGCCCGTGAACGCGCCGCGCTCGTGGCCGAACAGCTCGGACTCCAGCAGGGTCACCGGGATCGCTGCGCAGTTGATCGCGACGAACGGCCCGCGGGCGCGGCGGCTCCGGCGGTGGACGGCGCGCGCGACCAGCTCCTTTCCCGTGCCGGACTCGCCGAGCACCAGCACGGTCGTTGACGCCGGGGGGACCTGGGCCACCGTGTCGAGCACGCGCCGCATCGCGGGGCTCGTGCCGATCAGGTTGCGCTCGCCCGAGACCGCCTCCAGCTCGGCCCGGAGCGCGAGGTTCTCGGCCTTCAGCGCGAACTTCTCGTGGGCGCGCGTCACGCTCCGGACCACGAGCGGCCGCTTGAGCGGCTTCGTGACGAAGTCGTAGGCGCCTTCGCGCATCGCCTCGACCGCCTTCTCGATCGTGCCGAAGGCGGTCATGATGACCACCTCCGTGTCGGGCCGCAGGGCCTTGATCGCGCGCAGCAGGTCCATGCCGTCCATGCCGGGCATGCGCAGGTCGGCCAGCACCACGCCGAAGTCCTCCGCGCGGAGCGCCTCCAGCGCGGCCTCGCCGCCGGTCTCGGAGCGGACCTCGAAGCCCTCGCGGTCGAATATCTGCGCCAGCGACTCGAGCGCGGCCCGGTCGTCGTCCACGACGAGCACGCGCGGCCTGGACGGGGCGGGTGGTTCGCTCATGGGCCCCGGATACCACGGATGGGGCCGGGACGGCAATCATGGTAGCATCGCTGCGCCATGCCGGCCGGACGATCGACCCCGTCGAACCCCCTCCTCGGTGCGAACCTGCTCGCGCTCGCCGCCCACGTCGCGCTGGTCGTGGGGTGGTTCCGCATGCTCCCGGAGCGCTACCCGTGCCACTTCGACGCGGCGGGCGTGGCGGACGCGTGGACGCGCGGGGACGACCCGAGGTGGTTCATCGGCCTCGCGGGCGCCGTGGTCGTGGACGGCATGATGCTGGGGCTGTCGTGGCTGATGTGGCGGATACCGCTGCGGTGGATGAACCTGCCGGACAAGCAGCGGCTGCTCGCGCTGCCGGCCGAGGCCGTCGCGCCGATCCGGAAGGCGCTCTCGGACATGCTGCTCTCGGTCGGGATCCTCGTGGTCATCCTGTTCACGGCCGTCTTCCGGAGCGCCTTCCGCGCGGCGACGGGCGCGTCGGAGCGCTTCGAGTCGGGGATCGTGTTCGCGGCGACGGCGCTGGTCCTGGCCGGGACGATCGTGCAGACCGTCCGGCTGTACCGCGTCGTCCGCGAGGTCGCGAGGCGGGCCCCGTGAGCGCGCCCGCATCGACTCCCTCGCCCGCACGCGCGAACGCACCGCCGCCGGTCCGGGTCCAGGTCCAGGTCCTGAGCGATCTCCACGTCGAGTTCCACCGCGACGGCGGCGCGGGCATGATCCGGTCGCTTCCCGTGCTCGGCGACGTGCTCGTGGTCGCCGGGGACCTCGCGACGAGGACGACGCTGGAGCCGGCGGTCCGCCTGCTCTGCGACCGCTTCCCCGAGGTCGTCTACGTGGCGGGCAACCACGAGTACTACGGCTCGTCCCTGCCGCGCGTGCACGACACCATCGCCCGACTGGCCGCCCGCGTCCGCAACTTCCGCTGGCTGCACCACTCCGCGGCGGTCGTCGCGGGGCTCAGGTTCGGCGGGACGCCGCTCTGGTTCCGGGACCACCCGGCGAACGAGGCGTACGCCCACCTGCTGAACGACTTCAACCAGATCCGGGACTTCCGGTCGTGGGTGTCGCGCGAGAACGAGGCAGGCACGGGATTCCTGGCCGGAACGCTGCCGGACCTCGACGTCGTCGTCACGCACCACCTGCCCGCGCCGGGCAGCATCGATCCCGCGTTCGCGACGTCGCGCATGAAACC
>VGRB01000365.1 GCA_016875475.1 Deltaproteobacteria bacterium | reverse complement strand
CCCCCGGGGCGGGCTCGGGTACGGGTACGGGTTCGGGCTCGGGCTCGGGTTCGGGTACGGGAGAGACTGGGGAGGGCGTGATGCCGCACTGTCGCGAGGTCGAGCACCGCTACGGGGCCGGGGTCCACATCCTGGACGACCCGTACATGCGCACGCTTCTGGCGGAGCTGTGCATGAAGCAGACGGTCCAGCCGCGGCTGAACTGGCTGCTCGCGTCGCTGTACGACGGGCTGCTGCGCGCGGTGCTCAACAACGAGTTCCCGCGCAAGGTGCGGTCGGTCGTGACGCGGATGGACGAGGTCTATCGCGCCGAGATGCTCGACCAGACCACCGAGGTCGTGGCCGTGGACATCGCGCGCGCCGGCATCAAGCCGTCCATGATCTGCTTCGACCTGTTGTCCACGGCGATCGATCCGGCGGGCGTGCGCCAGGACCACATCATCATGAACCGCGTGGTGAACGAGGAGGGCGTGGTCACCGGCGCGGCCATCGCCGGGTCGAAGATCGGCGGCCCGGTCGAGGGCAAGGTGCTGCTGTTCCCGGACCCGATGGGCGCCACGGGGTCGTCGCTCTGCGAGGTGGTCCGCTACTACCGCGAGCGGGCGAAGGGCGCGCCCTCGATGCTGGTGTCGCTGAACCTGATCGTGACCCCCGAGTTCCTGGCGCGCGTGACGCGCGAGGTGCCGGACCTGCGGGTCTACGCGTTCCGGGTGGATCGCGGCCTGTCGCCGGCCGACGTGCTGGCCAAGGTGCCCGGCGAGGACTGGGAGCGCGAGCGCGGGCTCGACGACCACGACTACATCATCCCCGGGGCGGGCGGGCTCGGGGAGGTGCTGAACAACGCTCTCAAGTAGCCGCGCCGTCCCGGCGCGGAAGGGAAGCGGGCTCGGGCTCGGGCTCGGGTGCGGGGACGGGGAATGCTGGAGGAGGGGAGATGGAAGGCGCCGAGCGGTTCCGGGTATTGATCGAGGAAGGCAGGCTCCAGGCTCGGATCGCCGAGCTGGGGGCGCAGATCGCGGAGGACTACCGCGGCAAGGACCTGGTGCTGGTCTGCGTGCTGAAGGGCGCGGTCGTGTTCCTTTCCGACCTGTCGCGCAGGATCGACCTGCCGCTCGCGATGGACTTCCTGGCGCTCTCGTCGTACGGGGACCGCACCGAGACGAGCGGGGTCGTCCAGATCACGCAGGACCTGACCCGGCCGATCGAGGGCCGGGACGTGCTGGTGGTCGAGGACATCGTGGACACCGGGCTGACGCTCGACTTCCTGCTCGAGAACTTCAGGGTGCGGCACCCGAGGAGCCTGAGGGTCTGCACGCTGCTGCACAAGCCGTCGCACACGCGGAGGCACGTGCCGCTCGACTACGTCGGGTTCGTGATCGAGGACCGGTTCGTGGTCGGCTACGGGCTCGACTACGAGCAGAAATACCGGAACCTGCCCTACATCGGTTTCCTCGATCGCTAGCTCCCCCCGTCCCCGTCCCCGTACCCGAGCCCGAGCCCCAGCCCCAGCCCCAGCCCGAACCCGAGCCCAAGCCCGCCCGGTCCGTCCCCGCGCCCGCCCTTCCTGTCGTCCGCGGATGCGTCGCGCCGCCGCCGTCGGGGCCTGGCCGCCGCAATCCTGCCCGTCGCCGTCGTGCGGCCCCCGTGGTATCGTCCGAGGCACGGGACGGCGTCGGGTTGCGTGGCCCTGGGCGTGATTTTGGCGGATTCGCAGCTTGAGGACTGGCATTTGAAATCCCGCCCGGCGCGCCGCGGGGCAGGACCGGGTCAACGCCGTGCACCCGACGCTCGCGGAGAAGCGGGCGGCGGAGCAGCCTTCTGTCGCCGGGGAGCAGCCGGCGTCCTGGGGGAGTGAAAGATGGACCGCATCACGCATGTGCGGATCAGGAACGTCCGCGCGATCGAAGCCGCGGACCTGGAGATCAGCCGTCCGCTGACCGTGCTCATCGGCGAGAACGGATCCGGGAAGAGCACGATTCTGGAGAGCCTGGAACTGCTGCGCAAGGCAGCCGATTCTTCCTTCATGCTGCAGTTCTACAACCTCCATGGGGGCATGCCCTCGCTCCTCCGGAAGGGGGCGGCCGGCATGGCGCTGGGTGTGGTCGTGGAAGACGACGCCGGGCGTCTGCCGCGACTCGTCTACGAGTTCGAGCTGGCGCGTCAGGGTGCGGGCGCGGTCGTCCGCACCGAGCGGCTCCTGGCGGGGGCCGCGGAAACGGGCGGGGAGCCGGGAGTGGCGCTGCGACGCGTCGCCGGAAAGGGGGAGATGCTCGACGGGAATGCGGGAAGGCTGGTTCCGCTGCCTTCGGGGTCCGCCAGGGACGAGAGCCTGGCCATCGGGAGCTTCGGCGCCCTGCCACCCAACGAAGCCGTAGCGCGGCTGCTCGCGGCCCTCGGTGGCATCGAGGTGCACCTCGCGTTCCACACCCTTGCGTCCTGGGCGGGGCAGTCCGTGCAGCGGCAGACCCCTGTACGCGGCACGACCACGTTGTTCCCTGCGAACCGCCTGACACTGCTCGGCCACAACCTCGGCAACGCATGGTATGCGCTGAAGAACCTCGACGACGCGCACTGGCGGCACACGATGGAGTTGGTGCGCCTCGGCCTGGGATCGGATATCGACAACGTCAACACGGTGCCTGACGCGGGCGGGGGAAACATCAGCCTCGTTCTGAAGCGCAGCGACCTGCCCGACCCGATCCCGGCCTCCAGCTTGTCGGACGGGCAGCTCGCTTGGCTCGCCTTCGTCGCGCTCGCGCGCCTGAAGGACGAGCGCTCGCTCCTCGCGTTCGATGAGCCCGAGCTGCATCTGCACCCGGCGTTGCTGGGCCGGGTGGTATCCCTTCTCGCGGGCCTGGACCAGACCCCGGTCGTGCTCGCGACGCATGCCGATCGCGTCCTCGAGATGCTCGACGATCCCGCCGGCGCCGTGCGGGTTTGCTCGATCGAAGGGAGTCGAGCCGTCCTGTCGCGCATCGAGCCGGAGGCACTTCGACCCTGGCTGGATCGCTTCGGCGACCTGGGACAACTCCGCGCGAGCGGGTACCTGCCGCGCGTACTCGTCCCGGCGTCCGGCGAGACGGCGAAGGGGGAGGGCGGCAGGTGAGCGTCGTCGCGACGGTCCTGTACGAGGACAAGATGCGGCCGATCGACTGCGGCTCGTACCCCCTCCACGACCTCGTCATGCGGATCGTCGAGGACGACATCGACGGCGAGACGTGGAGGCTGCGGAAGCGGGTGGACCGGAATGCCAGGAAGGGGATCGGCAACATCCTCAATGATCTGGGGAGGACGGACCTCATCGCCGGCGCCGGGAGGCTGTTCGTCCTCGTGGACCGCGACCGGATCGCCGCGCACCTGGGGGTGGCGGCCGACTCGTCGGACGCGGGGCTCCAAGAGGCATTGCGGGCGCGCAGCGATGCTCCCGACAAGGTGCAGTTGTTCTTCCTCCTGCCGAACATGGAGGGCCTGCTTGGGGCGATCCACGACTGCGACGGGTCCGTTGCCTCCTCGAGCATCCAGGGCGCGCTTGCCAAGAACCTCAACGATCGGGACATCGTGCTCAACGGGGCGAGGAAGGCCGAGCGCCGGGCCCTGCGCGACTGCGTGAGGGCGAGGCAGCCGGGGCTGGATGCCCTCGCGAGGAGCATCGCGGCACTGGTTGGGCAGGAGGCGGTTGCGCCATGACCACGGTCCTCCACGCGCTCACCGCACGCCTCGAGCCGGCGGCGGCCGAAGGATTCGCCCATCCCCGCGCCGGCTTGGTCGCGCCCGCGCGGAGGGGCTAGAATCCTTCGGGCGTCGTGCCGATAATCCCGTGCCCGTGTGCGGAGGACCGAGTGGCCGCGGACAACCAGAGCTTCGAGTCGCTGGCCGAGGCCAGGCGGCTGTTCGCGGTCGTGGAGTCCGCGAAGCGCGAGTGGGAGACCACGTTCGATGCGTTCGAGGACGGGATCGGCATCCTGGCTCGCGACGGGACGTTCAAGCGGACGAACACCGCGCTCGCGTCCATGGTCGGGCTCGACGTGCGCGAGCTGCCGGGCCGCCCGTGCTGCGAGGTCTTCCCGCACCACAAGGACACCGGGTGCCCGTCGCGGCTCGCCACGGGACACCGCGAGGTCGAGTTCGAGGTCTCGATGCCGTGGCGGCGCTGCTACCGCGAGGCGTCGTTCGCGGTGCCGGGCCTGGAGTCGGTCGTCACGATCGTCACGGACATCACCTCGACGCGGCTCGCGGACGAGCGGATCAAGCGGCTCCACGAGGAGGCCGTGGCCGCGAACCGGGAGCTGCTCGGGTCGATGAAGCGCCTGCGCGAGACGCAGGAGAAGCTGGTCGCGTCGGAGAAGCTCGCGTCGCTCGCGACCATGGCCGCGGGCCTCGCGCACGAGGTCAACAACCCGCTCGGGTTCGTGTCGTCCGGGATGTCGCACCTGCGGGACACGATCGACCGGATGCTGAAGTTCTACCAGGCGTTCCGCAGCGGCGCGCCGAAGACGGACCTCGTCGACCTGGCCCGGACCGGCGGCCTGGAGCACGTCGAGGCGGACGTCGCGTCGATCCTGACCGACGTAGGCTCGGGCCTGGACCGGATCCGGCGCATCGTGGGCGCGTTCGCGAGCTTCGTCGAGCAGGGGAACGTGCCGACCGAGCGCGTGGACCTGAACGCGATCGTGCGCGACGCGGTGGCCGAGGCGGAGTCCGAGCCCGGGGGGGGCGGCACGTCGATCGTGACCGGGCTCGGGCCCGTGCCGCCGATCAACGCCTCGGTCGTGGCGGTCCGGACCGTGATGCGCCACCTGCTGGAGAACGCCGCGTTCGCGATCGGGAAGGCGGCCCGGCCGGGGCGCGTGCTGGTCGCGACCGCGGAGCGGGAGGGGAAGGTCGTGCTGACCGTCCAGGACGACGGCATCGGCATGGCCTCGGACGTGCTCGCGCGGGCGCTCGACCCCTTCTTCACGACCCGCGCGCCCGGGCCGCACGTCGGGCTCGGGCTGACCATCGTCCAGGCGATCGTCCGCCGCCACGGTGGCGACCTCCAGATCCGGTCCGAGCCGGGCAAGGGCACCATCGTGGAGTGCTCGCTGCCCCTCCCCGACCCCGACTTTCCCCCGAGCGAGTTCCGGCCTTCGCCGCTCCTGGCTTCTCGGACGTAGGCGCCGCCGCGTTCAGTGCGTCGGGTCCATCACCAGCACGGTCGTGGGCGGCGGCAACAGGTGCGGGTCGAGCACGAGCGGGCCTGCGCCCACGCGCTCGTGGCGCGGCACCAGGGCCAGGAAGTCGGCGAGCGGCGCGAGCGGGAGCTGCACGCGCGGGTGCGCGTGGTGCATGGGGATCGCGATCGCGGGCGCGAGCGCGCGCATCACGGCGACCGCGCCGGCCGCGTCGACCGTGAAGGTCCCTCCCGTCGGCAGCAGCAGGACGTCCACCGGCCGGATCGCCGCGGCCTCGTCCTCGGTCAGGGGCCGGCCGAGGTCCCCGGGGTGGAACACGGTCACGCCGTCGAGCGCGAACCGGAGGCCCGTGACCATGCCGCGGACCCGGCCCCCCTCGGCGTCGTGGGGCAGGCGGAAGCCCAGGAAATCGATGCCGTGCGCGGTCCCGGTCTGCTTGACCACCGCGGGCCTCC
>VGRB01000364.1 GCA_016875475.1 Deltaproteobacteria bacterium | reverse complement strand
CCGCGCTGGACCGCCTGTCTCGCCGATCCTCGAGGAGCGTTTCGGCGTCACGCTGCGCATGGACCCGGCCGCGATCGCGAGCGCGCTCGAGGCGCACGCGTCGGAGCTGGCCGCGCCGTCGGGGTGGCTGATCGAGCACCTGTTCCAGAGCGTCGTGTCGATCGTGCTCGCAGCGGTGAACACCGTCATCGTGATCGTGCTGACCTACTACCTCGTCGAGTCGCACGACGCGATCGGCGCGAAGGCCCTGGCCGTGATCCCCCCCCGTTGGCGCGACAACGTCCTGGCCGTGGCGCGTGCCGTGGACCACGCCCTGTCCGCGTTCATCCTGGGCCAGGTCACGGTATGCGTGCTGATGGCGGCGCTGTACGCGGTCGCGCTGTCCCTGATCGGCGTGGAGGGGGGGGCGATCATCGGCATCCTGACCGGCCTCGCGAATTTCGTCCCGTACCTCGGGCTCGCGACCGGGCTGTCGCTCTCGCTGCTGTCCGTCGGGCTCAACTACGCGGGCCCCGGGCAGATCGTCGCGGTGCTCGGCGTGTTCGCGGCCCTGCCGCTGCTGGATTCGACGCTGATCACGCCGAAGGTCGTCGGCGACCGCACGGGCCTGAACCCGTTCGTCGTCATCGTCGCGCTGCTCGTGGGCGCCGACCTCGCGGGCCCCCTCGGCCTGCTCCTCGCGCTGCCCACCGCGGCCGTGCTCCGCGCGCTGCTGCGCCTGTGGCTCGAGTCGTACCGCAAGAGCCGCTTCTTCCTGGGGGACGGCGCCGAGTCGTCGCCCGGGTCCGAAGCCGCAGCCGCGCCTCCCGCGGAGCGCGAACAGCCGCCGACCGCGTAGCGACGGGCCGTCGGGCGTCACGGCTCGCCGTCGTCGTCCGCGCTGCCCCAGAAGCCGCCGGGCGGCATGTGGGCCTTCTCGACCTCGCCGTAGAAATCAATGATCCTGCGGACGTACGACCGCTTCTGGATGTAGTTGCCCGGGTAGAAGCTGCGCTTGAACCCGTAGATGATGATCTGGCGCAGCTCGCGCGACGTCAGGCCGAAGTGCTTGATCGCGAGCACCAGCTCGCGCGTCACGTTGGTTCGCGACACGAGCCGGTTGGGGGTGCAGATGGTCGTGGACAGGCGCCACGCTCGCATGTCCTTGAACGCGTGCTGGGCGATGTCCTTCAGGTGCGGGTTGGTCTGGAGGTTCGACGTCAGGCAGACCTCGACCGTGATCCGGCGGTCCGCGATGTACTCGGCGAGCCGGCGGACGTACCCCTCCTTGTCGGCGATGCTCGCGGCCTTCACCATGCGCGGGCTCAGCAGGTAGTAGCCGTGGCCGATGCGGTCCGCGTGCAGGTCCGTGATCGCCTGGAAGATCGACTCGGGGCCGTACGCCTCGCCGGCGTGCACGGTCTTCTTCATGAAGTTCTTGTGCGCGTACTCGTACGCCGGCCGGTGGTCCTCGGCCGGGAAGCCGCGCTCGCGCCCGGCGAGGTCGAACCCGGTGATCGGGACGTCGTACTCGTCGCGCACCGCCACCGCGGCCTGGGCCAGCTCCAGCGACCCGAGGCTGTAGAGCTGCGTCTTCGGCGAGAACGGGTGCACGCGGATGAAGTCGCCGTAGTACGGGGACATCTTCTCGTCGAAGTAGCGCAGGCCGCACACGGTGATGGAATAGACGTACTCGGGCTCGCCGCCGTCCGCGACCTCGGGGCGCCGGTTCCACTTCTTGGTCGCGCGCGCGAGGCCGCGGTTGACGGCCCGCAGCACCTCGATCATGTCCATGCCGCCGTGCGCGTGGAGCTGCGGCGCGAATCGCACCTCGAAATAGCGCACGCCTTCCGCGTAGTTGTCCTCGGCCAGCTCGTACGCGGCGCGCTCGAGCGCCTCGCGGTCCTGCAGGACCGCGCACGTGTACCGGAACCCGCGCAGGTACTCGTCGAGGCTCGCGTACCGCTCCTTGAACACCGTCTCCATCAGCCCGGACGCGGTCTCGCTCGGCAGCTTGACCTTGCGCTCGTGGGCCAGCTCGATCAGCGTCTCCGGCCGGAGCGACCCGTCCAGGTGGACGTGCAGGTCCGTCTTCGGCAGGGAGCGCACGAAGTCCTCGGCCGCCGCGAACGCGCGCCTCGGAGCCTGTGATTCCATTGCGGCCCTGCTGCGGACGGCGCCTCCGGGCGGCTCCGGCGTCGCGGGGACCCCGGCCGTCGCGTCACGCAGGGCAGGACTGCGCTCGCTCCGGCCTGCGCCCCGCTCCTGGGACCCGCTCCGGATTCGCTCGTCCTCGCGACGGGCCTCCATCTCATCACGGGCTCTCGGCTCGTCCGCCCGCGCCCGGCCGGGCGTCCTGCCGCCCGCCGTGTTGCCGCCCTCAATCGTCATCTCGCTTCAACCCCCTGAACAGCTTGCCCGCGTGGCGGCACTCGGCCTCCGCCGCCGCGACGACGTGGTCCATGGTGATGCCGCGGAAGGGGCGCTGCGCCCCCCCGTGCCCGCGCGCCCGCGCGCCCCCGTCAGTCCCCTCGCGCGCCCGTGCCGAGTGCGCCTCCTGGGCGTCCCGCGCCGCCTTGTACGCCGCGCGCAGGATCGCGTTCTTGATGTTCCCTCCCGACAGCTCGAAGCTCTCGCCGACGAGGTCCCAGTCGATGTCCGTGTCGACCGGGCACTCCTTCGGGATCAGCGTCCGCCAGATCAGCGACCGGTGCCTCTTGTCGGGGAACGGGAAGCGGATCTTGAACTGGACGCGGCGCTCGAACGCCTTGTCCAGGTTCTTCTCGAGGTTGGTCGTCAGGATCACGATCCCGTCGAACCGCTCGATCTCCTGGAGCATCAGGTTGATCTCCATGTTGCTGAAGCGGTCGACGGACGTCTCGACCTTGACGCGTGTCGTGAACAGCGCGTCCGCCTCGTCGAACAGCAGCATGGAATTGTTCGCCTTCGCGGTCGAGAAGATGCGCTCGATGTTCTTCTCGGTCTCGCCGATGTACTTCGACATCACGCGCGGGATGTTGATCTGGTAGAGGTTCTGCCCGAGCGCCTCCGACAGGATCTCCGCGCACAGCGTCTTGCCCGTGCCCGGGTCGCCGGTGAACAGGCAGCACAGGCCCTTGCCGGTGGTCAGCCGCTTGCCGAACCCCCACCGCGTCATGATGTAGGTGCGGTTCTGCGCGGCCTCCAGCACCTCGCGGACCTGCTTCATTTCCTCGTCGGGCAGGATCAGGTCGTCGAGCGTCAGGCGGACCTTGCGCTTCTTGGAGTACTCCTCCATGTCCGCGCGGACCTGCGCCCACGCGCCCGCGGTCAGGTCGTCGTCGACCAGCTCCGCCGCGCCGCGCTCGGACGCCAGCTCGCGCGCCACCGCGACCGCGTTCCGGATCTGCCCTCCCGTGAAGTCGAACGTGGACGCGATGCCCGGCAGGTCCGCGCCCTCCGCGGCCGGGAGCCCGCCGCCCGCGAGGTGCAGCCGCCACAGGGCCTCGCGCTGCGCCGTGTCCGGGGCCTCGAACTCGACCTGGTAGCCCACGTGGCGCTCGATCACCGTGTCGATCTGGCGCGGGTCGCTCGACAGCAGCAGCACCAGCCCCGGGTGGCGGTCGATGTGCGCCAGCAGAGGCGGGATCCGCGGGTTCTTCTGGCCGAGCAGGACTTCGCAGTGGTCGAACGCGAGAACCGCGCCGCGCACCTTCGCGTCGAAGAAGATCGCCTCGACCGCGTCGCGGAACTGCATGTCGTCGAACGAGATCTTCGCCGAGTCCGCCGTGATGAGCTGCGCGCCGACCTGGGAAGCGATCGCGGACGCGAACAGGCTCTTCCCCGTGCCGGGCGGGCCGAACAGCCCGATCGCGAGCCCGCGCCGCGACTCCGGGTCGCGCCCCTGCCAGCCGCGGAGCAGGCGTCCGACCTCGGCCTTGACCTTCTCGTCCATGACAACGCCGGCCGGGTCCGCGTCCGGCCGCGACAGCTCGCAGAACGCCGCGACCTGCTTCTCCAGGTGGTCGTGCCCGAGCAGGAAGGTGACGAGCCGCTCCGGCACGCGGACCTCGTGCGCGGGTACCGTGTCCGCGGTCGCGTCGCGGGGCAGCGCCAGCGAGACCAGACGGTCCCTCACCAGGCGCGCGCCGGGCAGGAACAGGTCGCGCGCGCGCATCCTCTCCACGCGCGACTCGAACAGCATCGCGAGCACGAAGTCGATGTCCACGTAGTCGAGCAGGACGTTGTCCTTGTAGCGCGCGACGCGCTTCCGGAAGGACGGGTCGAGCGACGGGGCGAGGGCGATCCGGACGACCTGCTCCTCGTGGGGGGTGAGCCCGTACGTCCCGCGGAGCAGCGCGAACGGCACCGGTCGCCCGGCCTCCGCCGCCTCCCCCGCGACCTCGCGGATCATCTCCTCGGCCGACTCCATCTCGGTGCTGAGCGCGGCCAGGACGTCGTCCGACTGGTCCCCGTACAGCTCGGCCGTGCGCAGGTCCACCAGGGCTTCCGCCCACCGGCAGACCGCGTCCAGGTACCGGAGGTTGCGGTCGCGTGCGGCCGCTTCGTCCTGCGCCGCGTCCTTCTCCGTGTGATGTCGTCGTTCCGCGGACATTGCGAGAGCTTACCACGAGGTTGCGCGAGAGGGGCAGCAATCGGAGGGGGTTCCGCCGGACCGTCGCTATCGACGCAGCTTCCGCGTCCCGTCCGGCATGCGCAGCGTCACGTGCGCCGAATCGAAGTGCTCCGCGAGCGGGATCGCGTACTTGCGCGTCACGCCGAGGAGGTCCTTGAACGCGGCCATGGCGATCGGGCCACGGGCCTCCATGTGGGCGATCAGGCGATCGCGGGCCGCGGCCAGCGCGGGTGCGTGGAAGTGGAGCGGCTGCTCGCCCGCGGCGCCGGTCACGCGGACCAGGCGGCCCTGCCGGACCAGCGACGTCACGGCGTCGCGCACGCCCGCGGGGGGGAGGCCGAGCGCGGCCGCGGCCTCGTCGGGGTATGGCGGGGACAGGCCCGCCGCGGCGAACACGGCCTCGACGCGCGACAGCATGTCCTCGCCGACGCGGGACGAGCGGGCCGAGTGGCCGGGCAGCGCGAACGCCCCTGGCGCGGCCTCGCGGACCTTCCCGGCCGCGGCCAGGCGGCCGAGCGCAAGCGCGAGGACCTCGACTTCCGGCCGGGAGGGCAGGGCGCCCCGCTGCTCATCGACCGGGATGCCGTCGCGATCCGGATGGCGCTCGTGCGCCGCGGCCAGCGCGGCGAGGAGGGTTTCGGAGAGCCTCCCGCACGCCTCCACGCCCGCGTAGCGCGTCACGCCGTCTCGCTGGAAGTGGAGCACGCGGCCGGACGACACCAGCGGGCCGAGGGCACGGTTGACCGCGCGCTGGCCGAGGTCGGAGCGCGCGAGCAGGTCCGGGGCGGCGAGGCCCGAGGCGCCTGACAGCTCGACGAGGGCCAGCAGCCGCCCGGCAGCGTCGCCGTCGCGCAGGGCCGCGAGCAGCGGGGCCGCGGCGACCGCGGCCGCGCCGCGCCGGAACGGGGCGTCGGGCTGGAGGATCCGGCCGCCGCCGACGGTCCGGCCGTAGCCGGGGAGGACCTCGAAGCCGCGAAGCACGTACGGGTCGCCCGCGAGCGCCGCGATCGGGTGGGCGAGCCGGAGCTGGCACAGGCACCCC
>VGRB01000363.1 GCA_016875475.1 Deltaproteobacteria bacterium | reverse complement strand
GAAAAGATGAGCGAGCTTGCGTGGACGTACGAGTCCGAATCGTCGTCCCACTTGAACCCGAACCCCGCGGCCTCGGTCAGCACCCGGATCGAGACCTCGTCGCCGGTCAGGAAGCGCCACCCGTCGTCCGGCGGCCGGCGCGTCATCGTGCCGAGGATCTCCCCCTTCGTCGTGGTCGCCAGCTCCGCGCCCTCGGCCGGGTCGAAGCTGACCGTGACCACGCGGTAGTCCTTCCCCAGCTGGCGATCGACGAGGTCGAGGTTCCGCGCGACCTCGCGCATCAGCGGGCCGCAGATCGCGGGGCAGCGGTAGTAGACGAACAGCAGCAGCGTCGGCTTGTCCACCACGTCGCGCAGGCGCACCGCCTGCCCCCGCTCGTCGCGGAGCAGCGTGTCCATCGGCATCACGGTCCCGAGCTTCTCGCGGACCCCGACCTCAGGGACCTCGCCCGCCGACACGCGCGCGGCCGCGGGCACGGGCGCGGCCGCTAGCGCCGCGAGCAGCAGGGCGGGGAGGACCGGGTGTCGCATCGTCGCCATCAGGGCCTCACAGGTGGTGCGCCAGCGACCGGTCGAGCAGCGGGTCTCGTACCGGGATCGCGGGGTTGCGGTTCAGGAAGCGCCACACGCCGAGCCCGAGCGCCCCGGTCATCGCCAGGATCGGGCCCATCTCGATCCACCCGGGCAGCGCGCGGTCCGGGTGCGCCCCCGGCATGACCAGCCAGTACAGGTCCAGCGCCTGCCCCGCGATCACGATCGCGCACGCCGTCGCGAGCACCGGGACGCTCGTCTTGGCCGGGCGCGCGATCAGGAGCAGGAAGGGCAGGACGAACCGCAGGAACGCCACCGCGACCGTGACCGCCTCCCAGCCGCCGGCGAAGCGCACCTGGAACCACGCGGTCTCCTCCGGCAGGTTGCCGTACCAGATCAGCATGAACTGGCTGAACGCGATGTACGCCCAGAAGCACGACATCCCGAACACGAGCGCGCCGAGGCTCCAGACGTGGTCGTCGCGCACCACGCCGCTGCCGAGCCGCCCGGTCGCGCGGAGGTCCAGCACGCCGAGCGTCACGACCGCGAGGGCCGTGACGAACATCCCGGCGAACGCGTAGACGCCGAAGATGGTCGAGAACCAGTGCGGGTCGAGGCTCATCAGCCAGTCGATCGCGCCGAAGGTGACCGACACCGCGAACAGCAGCACGAAGACCGGCGCCGCCCGCCGCATGCGGACCGTCGCGTCCGCGCCCGCCCGGCCCGTGTCCTGCGCGAGCGAGGTCCCGACGAAGAAGCGGCCGTACGCCGCCCAGATCGCCACGAACGCCACGCCGCGGATCGTGAAGAACAGCGGGTTCAGGTAGGGCGCCTTCCCGGCGAGCGCCTCGCTGCCGGCGACGTGGCCGGGGTCGGCCCACGGGAACACGTGGAACGCGTGCGGCATCCATGCGAACGCGACGACCGGGACGAACAGGACCGCGACCAGCCACGCGTGCGACGCCACAGCCTCGGCCACGCGCCGGACCACGGCCGACCAGACGGAGGCGGTCAGGTGCTGCACCGCCACGAAGAACAGCGCGCCGACCACGATCGTCCAGACGAACGTGAAGCCCCACATCCACGCAGCGGCGACGCGGTGCAGGTCCGACGCGGCCCCGGCCGCGGTCAGGAGCGCCCCCGCCGCGAGCATCGCCGCGGACCCGAGCCGCATGCGCACGTCGCCGCCCGCGGGCAGCGGCACCGGGCAGGGTCCGACCGTCACGGTCTGCCGGGCGCCGTTCATGGCTGCGCCTCGCCGGGAATCGGGGGGGGCGGCGGGAACGCCCGCTGGAGCGCCCGGACGTAGTGGATCACGGCCCAGCGGTCCGCGGGCGAGAGCTGGAGGGCGTGGCTCGGCATCGCGGCCTGGCCGTTGGTGACCACGTGGAAGATGCGCGCGTCGCCGAACGCGCGGACCCGGCTGTCGAGCAGGTTCGCGGGCGGGGGGAAGCCGCGCGGCGGCACGCGGCCGTCGCCCATGCCGTAGGCGCCGTGGCACGCGACGCAGACGTCGTCGTACCGCTTCTGGCCGCGCTTCATCGTGTCCATGGTCGCGGCCGGTGGGCGGAACGCGCCGGGCACGTCCGGACCGCCGGCGTCGATGGCCGCCGCGACCCTCGCCGCCTCCGCGTCCTGCGCCGCGACGCGCGCCGCGCGGGCCTCCGGCTTCTCGCCGGGCCGGGGGGGGACGCGCGCCACCGGGAACGGCCACGCGGGCCGCGTTTGCGACACCGACCCTTCGGGCGCGGGGAGGTCGCCCGGCACCGGCACGCCGCCGCGCACGTCCCAGACCATCTGCGGCTTCACCTTGTGTTGCACGGCCATGTCGTTGAAGAACTCGATGTACGGCGTCGCGATGATCAGGAGAGGCATCGCGATCGCGACCGCGAGGACGGTCACGACGAAGGCCCTCGCCATGAACGGCGTCACGCGCGGCGACGCGATCCACTCGCGGATGCGCGCGGTCATGGATGCCCCCCGTCGCGCGCCCCGTTTGGCGCCGGAGCCGCCGCAGCGTCCTCTCCCCCGTCCTCCTCGACGAGGTCGCGCACGTCGGTGCAGCCCGCCTCCTCCAGCAGGAGGCGCGAGCCGTCACGCTCGAAGCGGTCGTCGCGCGCGTCGAGCACGATCGCGAACCGGCTCGACGACACCTCGGCCATCACGCCGGAGTCGTGCAGCGGGTGGTGCCAGCGCCACAGGCGGCACATCCGGACGAGCCCCCCCGTGATCGCGAAGGCCGCGAACAGCACGAACAGCTCGAAGGTGATCGGGACGAACGCGGGCCACGACGCGAGCGGCTTGCCGCCGATCAGGACCGGGTAGTCCACCGCGCTCATCCACCATTGCATCAGGAGCGCGCTCGCGACGCCGACCGCGCCCGCGCCGATCGCGATCCACCCCATGCGGGACGGCGGCAGGCCCATCGCACCCGACAGCCCATGGACCGGGTGCGGCACGTGGCAGTCCCAGCGTCGCCAGCCCGCCTCGCGCACGCGCCGCGCCGCCGCGAGCAGGGAATCCTCGTCGTCGAACAGGCCGACCACGCCGGCGAGCCGCGTCCTCTCAGCCATGGCGTGCCCCCCCCTGCTGCGCGGCGGCCGCGTGCTTCAGCTCGGCGATCGAGATGGCCGGGAGCAGGCGCACGAACAGCAGGACCAGCGTGAAGAACAGGCCGAAGCTGCCGACGAGCAGGCCGACCTCGACCCAGGTGGGCGCGTACATGCCCCAGGACGACGGCAGGTAGTCGCGGTGCAGGCTCGACACGATGATGACGAACCGCTCGAACCACATGCCCACGTTGACCAGGATCACGATCGGGTACATCAGCCACGGGTTGCGGCGGAACTTCCGGATCCACAGGAGCTGCGGCACGAACACGTTGCACGACACCATGGTCCAGTACGCCCAGGCATACGGCCCGAGCGCGCGGTTGAGGAAGACGAACTTCTCGTAGAGCACCCCCGAATACCACGCGGTGAAGAACTCCATCGCGTAGGCGTAGCCGACCATCAGCGAGGTCGCGAGCATGATCTTGTTCATCACGTCGAGGTGGCGCTCGCTGATGACGTGCTCGAGCCGGAAGAACCGCCGGAGCAGCACGACCAGCATCGTGACCATGCCGAAGCCCGAGAAGATGGCGCCCGCGACGAAGTAGGGCGGGAAGATGGTCGTGTGCCACCCGGGCACGACCGAGACCGCGAAGTCGAACGAGATGACCGAGTGGACGGACAGGACCAGCGGCGTCGCGATGCCCGCGAACAGCAGGTAGGCGCGCTCGTAGTGGTGCCAGGCGCGGGCGCTGCCGTTCCAGCCGAGCGACAGGAACCCGTAGATCACCTTGCGGAACGGGTTCTTCGCGCGGTCGCGGGCGATGGCGAGGTCCGGGAGCAGCCCGGTGTACCAGAACAGCAGCGACACGGTCCCGTACGTCGAGATCGCGAAGACGTCCCACTCGAGCGGCGACCTGAAGTTCGTCCAGATCCCGTTGTGGTTCGGGTAGGGGAACAGCCAGTAGAGCGCCAGCCACGGCCGCCCGGTGTGGATGACCGGGAACTGGATCGCGCAGAGGACCGCGAACAGCGTGGTCGCCTCGGCGAAGCGGGCGATCGCGGTGCGCCAGTGCTGCCGGAACAGGAACAGGATCGCGGAGATGAGCGTCCCCGCGTGGCCGATCCCGATCCAGAACACGAGGTTCGTGATGTCGAACGCCCACCCGACCGGCTGGTTCAGTCCCCAGGTGCCCGTGCCCTCGAGGACCGTGACCGTCAGCGCGACCCCGAACAGGCCGAGCATGGACATCGCGACCGCGAAGGCGCCCCACCAGCGGAGCGTCGGGAACGTCTCGATCGGACGGAGGATCGCGTCGTCCAGCTGCGCGGGCGTGGTGCCGGGCGGCACCAGCGGGAACGGCTCGAGGCGCGGGTCGAGCGCGCGCGCGGCCGGGGCGTGGTCGCTCATCCCTTGCCCTCCGCGCCCGGGTTCCGTACCCGCGCGAGGTAGGTGACGCTCGGCCCGAAGTTCTGGTCCTCCAGCACGCCGAACGCGCGCGGCGACCGAAGCCGGCGCACGACCTCGGACGGGGACTCGCCGGTGCGCGTCGCGTCGCCGAACGTGATCGCCCGAGCCGGGCAGGCCGCCGCGCACGCCGGCACGACCTCGCCGTCCCGGACCGCCCTCCCCTCGTTCGCCGCCGCGAACCGCGCCGCCCGGATTCGCTGCACGCAGAACGTGCACTTCTCCATCACGCCGACCTGGCGCACGGTCACGTCCGGGTTGCTCATCCAGAGCATGCCCTTGTCCTTGTAGAACCGCTTCGAGTACCGGAAGAAGTTGAACCGCCTCACCTTGTACGGGCAGTTGTTCGCGCAGTAGCGGGTCCCGATGCAGCGGTTGTAGACCTGCTCGTTCAGCCCGTCCGGGCTGTGCGCGGCCGCGTTGACCGGGCAGACGTTCTCGCACGGCGCGCGGTCGCAGTGCTGGCAGAGCATCGGCTCGACGTGGTGCACGGGGTCGTCCTGGTCGCCGTCGCGGTAGAGGTCGATCCGCAGCCAGTGCAGCTCGCGGCCCATCGCGCACTGGTCCCTGCCCACCGGCATGATGTTGTTCTCGGCCTGGCACGCGACCACGCAGGCGCCGCAGCCCGTGCAGCGGTCGAGGTCGATCGCCATCTCCCACTTCGGGCCTGCGCCCTGGTCGTGGTCGTAAAGGCTCGGCGCGACCGGCATCTTGCGCGCGCGCTGCACCACGTCCGGGTCCGACCGGAAGCGGTCGAGCGTGGTCGAGAGCACGATTCCGCGGCCCTGCATGTCGAAGGCGGTCTGCGCGAGCGCGAGCTCGTGGCGGCGCCCCGTCGTCCGGATGGACGCCTCCGTGCTCCTGCCCCCGTCGCGCGGCGCGAGCGGCCACGCGTCGAAGCCCGCCACCCGCTCACCGCCCGCCACGCGGCCGAAGCCGAGATCGATCCCGCCCACGCCGTCGGCCACGCCCGGGACGACGAGCACGGGCAGCTCCACGGTCGCGGCCCCGGCCGTGATCGAGACCACGTCGCCGGTCGCGACGCCGTGCGCGGCCGCGGTCTTCGGGGCGAGCCTGAGCGCGTTGTCC
>VGRB01000362.1 GCA_016875475.1 Deltaproteobacteria bacterium | reverse complement strand
CACCACCGATCCCGCCACACGAGGAACGTCGGCCGGTCGAGATACCACGGCCCGGTAAGCCCCAGGACCCCGACGACGAGGATCGCCGCCGTGTCGACCGCCGCCACCCCCAGCCCGATCGCGAACGGGAAGCGCTCCTCCGGCTCCGCGGACGGCACGAGCAGGTCGACGAGCAGCCGGCCCGCGACCCAGTAGATCGCGAGGAAGCCCGCGAGCATCGCAATCGCGTTGAAGGCTGCGGCGGACACTGGCCAACCCCGGACCGGGAGCAACCCGGCGTTCGCCGGGGAGTATCCCGTCCGGACTGCGGAAGATCAACCGAGTGGGGAGCGGCGGCTTCCGCGGACTCAGCCCCACACCCTCGGCACCGCGAGCGCCTCGGCGATCCGGGCCGCCAGGCACAGGAAGCCGCGGTACCCGAGGAACGGCTGGTCGAACATCGCGTGGTGGCCGGGGCTCGGGAACCCGATCTCGACGCCGCGGCCGGCGTTCGACCGGCCGCCCCCCGGGACCTCGCGGGGCCTGAACGGCGGGCAGATCGCCAGGAAGTCCGCGTTGCCGATCGCGAGGTCCAGGGTCGCAGCCTCGGCCTCGAGCAGGCGGCGGAGCGGCACGGTGCGGACCCGGTACAGCGGGCCGGTCTCGCCGGACCGCGCGGTGTGCCCCGACGGCGGCGGGTCCATGGACCACGAGGCGACCAGCGCCGTCTCGGCGCCGACCAGGTCCGCGATCTCGAGGATCCCGGGGACCAGGCCAGGGTCGCCGCCGTACGCCCACCGCGTGCCGAGGAACCTCCCGAGCGTGACGCGCTTGATCGCCGGCGCCCAGACGGCCTCCGCCTCCCGGACGGCACGCCGCGCCCGATCCGTCCGTCCGCACGCCTCGCCCGCGGCGAGCAGGAACCGGTCCGTGGCACGGGGCCCGAACGGCAGCTCGCACTCGACCACCCTCGCGCCGGTCCGGCCGGCCAGGACCCCGGCAGCCTTGCGACCCGGCGGGAGCGCCAGCAGGACCGACGCCGAGCCCGCCCGGGCAAGGGCCTCGACGGGCTCCCCCCCCGGCCAGACCGACTCCAGGTCGAGGTCCAGCGCCGCGAGGAGCCGGCGGATCTCGCGCACGTTCCCGAGGTGGTCCTCCTCGTTGCGGTCCATGAAGTGGCCGACCAGCGCGACCTTCCCTTCCCCCGGCGACCCGCGAAGCGGCAGCACGGAGGCGAGCGTGGCCAGCGCGTCCGAGAACCCCTCCAGCCAGTCGGCGGAGAGCGAGCGGTCGGGGACGACGCCGATCGGCTTGCCGGTCGCTGCCGCGACCGCCTCGGCGGCCTCGGCATACCGGACTCCCGACATCGACGCGACCGGGCTGCCCGCCGCAAGCACGGCGGGGACGAAAGGCGCCGAGGCCACGCGAGTCAGCAGGTCCGGGAACCTCGTGTCGCGCCCGTCGACCAGCCGATCGAGGTGGGTCGCGGACACGACCGCCCGGTGGCGGGACGAGACGTCGAGCAGCGTGGACGCGAGGTCGTGCGTGCCGAAGAACTGCTCGGCGCGGAAGAATCCGCACGACGGGCCGTCGCTCACGAGGTGCAGGTCCCTGACCGCGTTGACCAGGAGTGTCACGCCGACCAGGTACGGATACCAGCACGGCGGCGAGAACGCGTCGAGGGCGGCCTCCGCCTCCGCGGCCGGGTCCGGCCCGGTCATGCGCACGCCCTCGACAGGTGGACCCGGCACAGCGGCAGCCGGCATCGCGCCAGGATCCGCCGCGCGGTGCGGAGCGCCCCGTCCAGTCCCATCTCGAACACGCCCGCGTCGAACGGGGTGATGCCGGCGTCCGCCAGCCGCGAGTCGGACCCGAACTCCGAGTACGCCGCGCCGACGTCGTTGCGCCGCCACCACCCGAGCAGGTCCGCGAGCGACCGCGCCGTCGTCCACCCCGCGCGCCCGCCGAGCCACGGCAGGTCGGCCTCGGACGGCTCGCCGCCGAGCACCGCCACGAACACCTTGAAGCCGAGGTCCTCGACCGCGGCGACCAGCGGCACGCCGTGCGTCCGCGCGCCGTCGGCGAGGCGGCCGACCTCGTGCGGCCCGACCGCGAACCCGACGGCCTCGGTCGACGCCTCGCGTGCGATCGCCCCGAAGCGCCCGGCCTGCGAGTCGCACTCCGACCGGAGCGCCGCCGCCGCAGCGGGGTCGCCGAGGCCCTCCGCCACCGTGGACAGGAACGCGGTCGTGGCGGTGAGCCCGAACGGGGCGGGCGGCCGGATCGCGACGCCGCCGGCTCCGGCCAGCAGCTCGCGGTACGGCGCGTCCCAGGTCCGGCAGGGCAGCACGACCGTCGCCGCGGCGCGCGGCAGACGGCTCCGGCTCCCCGCGGTCGCGGCCGGCAGCATCGCCTCGTTCAGCGACAGGCCGTGCCGGCCGAGCGCGGCCACCAGTTCGTCCCGGTCCGGGCCCCGCCGGAACCCGAGGAGGTTGTAGCTGCGCGGCAGCCTCGCAGCCTCCGCGGCGCCTTCGCCCGGGTGCCCGAGGAGCGCCAGCCAGTAGCGGGTCGGGTCCGGCTCGGACTTGCTCCCGGAGTAGACGACCTGGCAGCCCCCGCCTCCGTGCCTCGCATCCTCGACGACCCCCGCGGCGTCGTCGCCGGCGAGCTGGGGCACGCACCCGGCGTGTACGAGCAGCAGGCTCGGCGACAGCGTGCGGGCGGCATCCACCGCTGCACGCAGCACCCGCTCGCCGCCGGCGATCGCGACCGAGTCGTCCACGGCAGTCACCAGGAACCGACGGGGGCTCCGTTCCTGCCGGCGGTCCTGCCACGGGCGCCGGACCAGCTCCCGCGGGCACAGGAACATGCAGTCGTGGGGGCCGTGCTGGATCGCGACCGCGGCCGGGTCCGGCTCGATCGCCTCGGTCGCGTCCTGGCTCGACTCGTCGTCGGCGAAGAACCGCATCCAGGCCGCGGGGTCGTCCCACGTCCGGTGGATGCCGGCGCTGTCCGGCGCGCAGCCCTTCCCGGCTTGCGCGGGCGCGGCGTCGCAGGGCGGCACGTCGAGCCCCGTGTCGCCGGTCCCGCGGTCCGGGGCCCGGGTCGCCTCGGGCTTGAGCGCCAGCGCCTCGAGCAGCGCCGCCGGGGTCGCGTCCGCGAGCCTGACTGCCAGCCGGTCGATCAGCGCCAGGATCGCGGCCGGAGCCCGCTCGCCCGCGTGGCTGAGCGCCAGGTGACGCGTCCGTCGGTAGAACCCGGACGCCGACTCGATCGGCTGGACGATCACCTCGACGCGGCCGGCCGGGCTTGCGAGGACAAGCCTGCACGCCGGGTCGTCGAAGACGACGTCCTCGACTTCCAGCGCGGCCGGACCTGCCGCCGGCCGCCCCGGCTCCGGCACGAGGCCGAGAAGCACCCCGGCGTGAGCGATGCTGTCGACGTTGACCATTCGTTCCGCCGCCGCCATCCGCGGCCCCACCCTTGCCGCCAAGGATAGCTGCGAGGCCGTTGACGGGCGGTTGAACGGACCGCAAACCCCGACGCATCGTTCTCGCGGACGCCGTCAGCCGGCGCGGCTCCGGATCACGAACTCCCGGAATTCGTCGAGGTCCATCGGAGTGAGGGGCGCGGCGCCGCGAGCGTCGGTGGCGGCCTCGACAGCGCGGGCGAGCTTGCGGAAGTCCCGGGCTGCGGAGGAGTCCGGCGCGAACCGGATCGCGGTCGAGAACACCCGCTCCGCCGCCGCGACCGTGGCGCTCCTCCGGAGGATCGCGACCACCGGCAACCCGAGGCGGGCCGCGAACTCGCGGAGCACTCCGGAGCGGAAGCGACCGCGAACGTTGAACACGATCCCCCCAGCGGGCACGTGATGCCAGAGCGGCTGCGCGAGCGCGCGAACCACGTTGTTCGCCGCGAACAGGGACGCGGGCTCCTCGGAGGACACGATGAAGACGTGACTGCCCTGACCGAGGTCCATCGGGGCGACGAACCCGCCGCACACCAGGTCGCCGAGCACGTCGAACAGGACCACGTCGTAGTCGTCCAGCGCCGCGGGGTTCCTCCGGAGCATCCGGACCATCGCGGCGACGCCCTGCCCCGCGCACCCGCTGCCCGGCAAGGCCCCGCCGGTCTCGACCACGTCGACGCCGGAATCGGATCGCATCCGCAGGTCGGTCCAGTCGAGCGAGCGGTCCGCGATGGACTCGACCACGGTCCGGGGCCGCTTCGGGCCCAGGAGCCTGAGCGACGAGTCGGTCTTCGGGTCGCACCCGACCAGCAGGACCCGGCGCCCCCCCCCGGCGAAGCAGTCGGCCAGGTGGGATGCCACCGTGGACTTGCCGACACCCCCCTTGCCGTAGATGACGATGGTTCGCCTCGCCATGGTCGCCGTCCCGCTCAAGCCTCGGTCCGGAGCGCGGCCTCGCACATCCGCCCGACGAGGCACCTGTACCCCGCGAACCCCAGCATCGGCCGGGGGAGCACGGGATGGTCGAGGTAGTTCGGATAGCCGACCGGAACGTAGCCCGGATCCCCTCGCGACGCCGACAGGCCGTTCGACAGGACCAGGCCGGCAGGTGCGTCGTCCGGCCGCGGGGCCGAAGCGGCCGCCTCCGCGGACGCGGCAATGCCCATGTCCTCGCACAGCCGGACCAGCGCCGAAGCGAGCACCGGGTCGGGAAGCTCGACCCGGACCGGCCGCGAGGCCAGGAACCGCGCGACGTGCCGCTCCGTGTCGCGGATCGCACGCCCCACCTCGTCCTCGACGAAGGCGGTCGCCCGTGCCTGGGTCCCGAGCGGCTCCGCGATCGCGCGCACGAACGCCTCCGAGGCGGACAGGCCGACCGGGAGCGGCGCCTCCACCAGGGCCGCACCCGTCCGGCGGGCGACCGTCGCGGCCGTCTCGCGGGCATACGGGAGCGCCACCACGGTCCCCGCGCGCGCCGCCGCCTCCGCCAGCCCATCGATCGGCGAGCCGGACAGCCAGACGCCGGCCGCCTCCGCGCCCAGGCCGTTGAGCAGCCGCTCCAGCTCCGCCACGTTCGCGACCTGGTCCGGCTCCCCGCGGTCCATGAGGTGCCCGACCACGAGCACTGCCTCGCGCCGCCGCGGGCCGGCCGGCAGGTCGAGGCCGCCCGCCAGGCATTCGCAGAAGCCCGCGTACCCCTCCAGCCAGTCGCCGCCGAGAGATCGCGACGGCAGGTGCAGCACCGGGACCGGGGACGAGGCCGCGACCCGGGCCGCCACGCGACCGAGCGGGAACCCGGTGACCTCGTGGAAGTCGATCGACGTCGCGACGACGGCGGACGCCTCGGGCCAGCGCGCGACGGTCGCGAGGACCCGCTCCACGTGCGCCACCCGGTCGAGCGCGAGCCCCGTCACCTCCTCCACGTCCCGGGAGGTGTCGGTCAGGACGACCCGCGAGCGGCCGACCGGCCGCAGCAGGTCGCACCCGAGGTCGTGGGCGTACTGCACGTCCGCCTTCGTCCGGATGCAATAGGGGCCATCGACCACCAGGAAGACCCCGGGCACCGCGGCGGTCGCGACGTACGCGCCTGCCAGGAACGGCAAAGGCTCGGCGCCGGCGGCTCGTCGTCGCGTCATCTCGCCACCCGCGGCGTCAGGAAGCGCCGGTACCGGGCGGGCCAGCGGCAGGACGCAAGCCCCAGCAGCGTGC
>VGRB01000361.1 GCA_016875475.1 Deltaproteobacteria bacterium | reverse complement strand
GCACCGCCCCGCGCGAGGAAGGCCGCCCGCCGTCGCGGTCCCACTGCCCGACCTCGAACGTCACCGTGACGCGTCCCGCCGCGTCCGCCTCGAGCCAGGCGATGCGGGTGATCGCGCCGGCCGCCCGGACCGTCCCGCGGACCCGCTCCCCCCCCGGTCTCCCGGACACGACCGCGACCGCCCCCGCCTCGGCGATCTCCGCCGCGAGCCAGCCGTCGGCGGCGCCGCCGTGCGCCGGCCTCCCCGGGATCGCGGCGCGCTCGCACGGCGCGAGGTCGGGCCCGAGCACGCGCACCGACTGCTCGTGCAGGACCTCCAGCCACGCCCCGTCCGGCCGGACCATCAGCGCGGTCACGGCGCCGCCCTCCGGGATCCCGGGGCCGTCGATCCGGTGCTCGCCGAGCGTCTCGCCGCCGGGGCCGAGCACGAGCAGCGAGTTGCGTACGAGACGGTCGAGGACGACCACGCGGCCGTCCGGCGCGAGGTCGATGTCCTGGAAGGTCGTCGCCGGGAGCGCCATCCGGGCGTCGAGCGACCCGTCGGGACGGAAGACCGCGACGCGGCCGGACGCCTGGTCGAGCACGAAGAAGCGGCCGTCCGGCGCGACCGCAAAGCTCATCGGACCTTCGGGGCTCGACTCGTCACCGCCGCGCCGGGCGAGCATCGCGCCGCCGGATCCCCACGGCACGACCATCGCGATCGACGGGCCGGCCGGGACGTCCGGGACCGCCTGCGCGCCCGGGACCGCCTGCGCGTCCGGGACCGCCGCCGCGTTCGCGCCCGCCGGCGCGTTCGGCGCATCCGCGGGCGCGGTCACGGCAGCGGCCACGACCGGGCACAACCCGAGCACGGTCGAGCACCACAGGATCGCCGCCGCGGCCCGCCTCTCCACGCGCCCTTCCCGCGAGGTGGGGACTCGCGGAGGATCGCACCTCGCGGGGGGGGAATCAAGCGGCGGAGCGAGCGCGGCTTCACGTCTCTCCGCGGAAGTGCTAAGGTCCCTGCCCGCCGGGCCGTCGAGGTCCGGCGGACCGCGAGCTGCGAGGTCGATCATGGCCGGGGCGATCCGGGTGGAAGTGGAAGGGCACGGCCCCGTCGAGGTCCCCGCCGGGGCGACCTTCCGGGACGTGCTGGCCGGGGCCGCGCTTCCCGCGGCGGCCGACGTGCTCGCCGTGGCGACGGCGGACGGGCGGACGCTCGACCTCTCCGCCGCGGCGACCGCGGCCGGTGCGGCACGGGTGCGGTTCGTGACGTTCGACGACGAGGCCGGGCTCGACGTGTTCCGGCACTCCTCCGCGCACCTGATGGCGCAGGCCGTGACGGGCCTGTTCCCGAACGCGAAGCCGACGATCGGCCCGGTGGTCGAGGAGGGCTTCTACTACGACTTCGGCGCGGACCCGTTCACTCCCGAGGACCTGGAGCGCATCGAGGCCCGCATGGCCGAGATCGTGACGCAGGACCTGGCCGTGGAGCGCATCGAGCTGACGCGCGACGAGGCCCTGGGCCTCTTCGCGGACAACCCGTTCAAGGTCGAGATGATCCGCGACCTGCCGGAGGGCTCGATCTCCGCGTATCGCCAGGGCGGGTTCATCGACCTGTGCCGCGGGCCGCACGTGCCGCGCACCGGGGTGCTCAGGGCGTTCAAGCTGACGAAGGTCGCGGGCGCGTACTGGCGCGCGGACGCCCGGAACGCCCAGCTCCAGCGCATCTACGGGATCAGCTTCCCGGACGCCGCGCGGCTGGCGGACCACCTCCGCAGGCTGGAGGAGGCGCGCGAGCGCGACCACCGGCGGATCGGCCAGGAGATGGAGCTGTTCAGCTTCCACGACGAGGGCCAGGGCTTCCCGTTCTGGCACCCGAAGGGCATGGTGCTCAGGAACGCGGTCGTGGAGTACTGGCGCGAGGCGCACCGCCGGTACGGCTACCAGGAGATCCAGACGCCGATCATCCTGAACGAGGCGCTCTGGCACACGTCCGGCCACTGGGACCACTACCGCAGGAACATGTACTTCACGTCGATCGACGACGTGCCGCACGCGGTCAAGCCCATGAACTGCCCGGGCGGCCTGCTGGTCTACAAGAACCGCCTGCACTCGTACCGCGAGTTCCCGCTGAAGGTCGCGGAGCTGGGCCTGGTGCACCGGCACGAGCTGTCGGGCGTGCTCCACGGCCTGTTCCGCGTGCGCGCATTCACCCAGGACGACGCGCACATCTTCTGCACGCCCGAGCAGGTCCGGGCGGTCGTCGAGGAGACGATCGGCTTCATGTTCGAGATCTACGGGACGTTCGGGTTCAGGGACGTCGCGGTCGAGCTGTCCACGCGGCCGCTCGTGGGCACCATCGGCAGCGACGAGAACTGGGCCAACGCGGAGGCGGGCCTGGAGGGCGCGCTCCGCGCCAAGGCCGTCGAGTTCAAGCTGAACCCGGGCGACGGCGCGTTCTACGGCCCGAAGATCGACTTCCACATCCGCGACTGCATGGGCCGGTCGTGGCAGTGCGGGACGATCCAGGTGGACTTCTCCATGCCGGACCGGTTCCGCGCGACGTACGAGGCCGAGGACGGCACCCGCAAGGTGCCGGTCATGATCCACCGGGCCATGCTCGGGTCGCTGGAGCGCTTCATCGGCATCCTGATCGAGCACCACGCGGGCCGCTTCCCGCTCTGGCTGAACCCGACCGGCGTGAAGGTGCTGCCGGTCGCGGACAAGTTCGCGGACTACGCGCGGCACGTCGCCGCGACGCTCGCGGCCGCGGGGATCCGCGCCGAGGCGGACCTGCGAAACGAGAAGCTCGGCCGCAAGGTGCGGGACGCGCAGCTCGCGCACGTCAACTACCAGCTCGTGGTGGGCGGTCGCGAGGCCGAGGCCGGGACGGTCGCGGTCCGCACGCGGGCCGGCGAGGACAAGGGCGCGCTGCCGCTGGCGGAGGTGGTCGCGAGACTGAAGGAAGAGATCGCCGGGAAGGAATAGGGAGCTGGTACGGGAATCCGGAGGTTCGCCATGGTCCGCACGGTCAGGTCGATGGAGGAGGAGGCGAGGGTCAGGCTGGTGTCGGGCGCGGGGTTGGACGAGGCCCTGGCCGACCCGGCGCTGCTGGAGACGCTGGAGGGCCCGACCGTCGAGCGCGTGATCGCGTGGGCCGCGGACGGGGGCCGGCGGGTGCTGGTGGTCGGGCTCGAGGACCGCGGCCGCATCGCGCTCGCGCTGGCCAAGGCCGGGCTGTTCGTGACCGTGGTCGAGCCGGACGAGTCCCTCCACGAGCCGGTGAAGGTCGCGGCCGACCAGGCGAAGTGCGGGATCCGCCTCAACTTCTACGCCTCCGACTACATGAAGCGCGAGTTCGCGTCGTCCGGCTTCGACGTGGCGGTCTTCTACTCGGCCCTGTCCCGCTACAACGAGCCCGTGGTCGTCCTGAGGAAGGCGGCGCGCGAGGTGCGCGCGGGCGGGCGCGTGTTCGCGCGCGTGAGGGTGCGGCCGCCGGTCGGCGGGATCCGCAAGGTCCTGGCGCGGTTCCCCGCGGTCGAGAAGGCGGCCGCCCTGGCCGGCGCGCGCGTGGCCGACCTCGCCTCGCGCCTCCCGGGCGTCGCTGCGGTCGCAAGCCTCCAGGACGCGGCCGCGCTCGCAGAGGAGTGCGCCGAGGTCTTCAAGGTCGAGACGGTCGAGCGCCGGCACGTGATCGCGCCGTTCGTGGCGTGGCTGGCCCGACGCAACCCGGCCGCGGCCCTGCTGCTGCCCGCGGCGCTGCGCGCGGACGCCGCCATCCTGGGCATCCCCGGCGCGTCCGCGGCGGCCGCGTACGTCCACCTGTGGGGCACGAAGGAACTGGGCCTGGGCCGCACGTTCCGCGTCGTCTGACGACGGTTGCCACACCGCCGCGGCACACTCCTCACCGACCCCCGCGTGGAGATCGACGCCTGCGGACCTCGGCGCTGCTCGCAGTCCTACCCGCCCTTGCGCCCGCCGCGCCGGGCACGGCCCAGTCGCTGGTCCTCGCGGGCCTCGACCCGGGGACCTGGAGGGTCGCGACGAAGTCGAGCGACGCGAACGGCATCCGCTCGCTGATGTCGAACGTGGTCACGTTCCAGGTTCCCGAGCCGCACCCGGCCGAGCCGAAGCCGGACGCCGCGCCGTCCGGCGACGGCGCGCCGGACGACCCCGCCGAGCCGCAGCCCGAACCGATACCCGACCCCGTACCCGAACCCGAGCCGGCTCCCGACCCCGCATCGGAGCCCGCGCCCGAGCCCCTCCCGGACGCGATCGCCGGGCCCGAGCCCGGCGCGGACGCCGACCCGCCCCCGAACCCGGACCGCGACGCCCCGCCGGCCGCGAAGGGCACGTGCGGGTGCGGGGCGGGCGGGGCCTCGGCGCAGGTAGCCCGGCTGCTCGTGCTCGTGCCGGCGGTCGCCGGACGGGTCAGCCGCCGCGGTCCGGGTCGGGCGAACCGAGCGCCGATCACACGACCCGCTCGACCCGGCTGCGAGGGTCAGCGAGAATGAGGCGCCAAGGCGAGCGGAGGCGGATCGGGATGCCGGCCATCCCCCTTGCGTCCGCAGGCCGCAAGGGGGGCCCAGAAGGCCGGTGCCCGAGACGCCCCGCGTAGCCGGCGATCGATATTCTCGCTGACCCTGTGAGCGCCTGCGCTGCCTCGCGGGCGAGTTCGCCCGGAGCGTGCCCGGCATCCTCGATTCGGGCGGGGACCACTAGCGCCACCGCGCTGCTTCGCCACGACGAGAGCCGGTCGAACTCGGCCGGTGCGTACACCAGGACGTCCTTCGAAACCCCGATGCCGCTGAGCGCGCGATGGGCCTTCTGCGCCCGCCTGATTGCGAGAGGTCCGTCTCGGCGACGACGAGCAGGTCCCAGTCGCTGTCCGGACGGGCCTCACCACGGGCGCGGGATCCGAAGAGGACGATCCGGACCGGATGGAAGGCTTCGACCAGAGCGACGATCAGGCGTGCCAGAACGGCTTCGTCCCCCCCCACGCCTCTCCCGGCACTGCCTTGCGAGCCCGCCACTGGTAGATCCTACCTCCTTCGGCGCGACGCTTCGCGCCGAGGCGCGGCGCGTTCGGCGGCCGCAAGGCGGCCGCGCAAGGGGGGTGGCCCGCGCCCCGCAACGCGGGGCGGCGGGCAGGGGGGCGAGCCGCGCCCCCCGATGCCCCTGGGGCCTGCCGGGTCGGGAAGGCGGTGTACGCGTCTCGACGGGTGTCGCTCGGTCGGGACCCCCTACCGCGCGGGCCGGGCGACAGCGCGGCCGAGCGCGCCGCGCCGTGGCGCGGCGCGTTCGGCGGCCGCAAGGCGGCCGCGCAAGGGGGGTGGCCCGCGCCCCGCAACGCGGGGCGGCGGGCAGGGGGGCGCGCCGCGCCCCCCGATGCCCCTGAGGCCTGCCGGGTCGGGAAGGCGGTGTACGCGTCTCGACGGGTGTCGCTCGGTCGGGACCCCCTACCGCGCGGGCCGGGCGACAGCGCGGCCGAGCGCGCCGCGCCGTGGCGCGGCGCGTTCGGCGGCCGCAAGGCGGCCACGCAAGGGGGGTGGCCCGCGCCCCGCAACGCGGGGCGGCGGGCAGGGGGGCGCGCCGCGCCCCCCTCCGATCGATGCCCCTGGGGCCTGCCGGGTCGGGAAGGCGGTGTACGCGTCTCGACGGGTGTCGCTCGGTCGGGACCACT
>VGRB01000360.1 GCA_016875475.1 Deltaproteobacteria bacterium | reverse complement strand
CATCGCCTACCTGCCCGCGCTCGCCTCGCGACCTCACGGGAGGTCGTCGGCTACTGCGACCGCGCAGGCTTCGCGCCGGCCGGGGGGCGTACTCCGAATCCCAGTCGGCTGAGCAGCGGCGACGGGCGATTGCGGTAGAGTAGGCCCGGCGGCGGGAGGAGGCCCGGATGGCGACGAGGTCCCTGGCGGCGGCGATGGCGGGGGTGTTCCTGGCGGCGTGCGCCGGGTCGGGTTCGGGCACTGCCGCGGACGCGGCGGACGTGCCGTGGGAGGTCGCCACGGACGTGTCCGGCGACGTGCCCGCCGAGACCGCGGAGGATGCGCCCGGCGAGGCGGCGGACCCGGGGCCGCAGGGCCGCGCGCGGTTCGTGAACCCGATGATCGGGACCGGGGGCGCGGTGTTCAACCTCGGCAGCGCGCACCCGGGCGCCACGGCGCCGCTGGGGCTGGTCAAGGTCGGCCCGGACACGGTCGGCAGGTTCGGGGGCATGCCGCCCTCGTTCCAGCACTGCTCCGGGTACCGGTACGAGGACGAGCACCTCTTCGGCTTCTCGCACAACCGGCTCCACGGCACCGGCGCCGGCGACTACGGGAACGTGGTGGTGCGGCCGACGGTCGGCATGGACGACGCGAAGACGCGGCGCGACGGGTACCGCAGCCCCTACACGCACGAGGGCGAGGTCGCGACGCCGGGCTACTACGCGGTCACGCTGTCGGAGCCCGCGGTGCGCGCCGAGATGACCGCGACGACCCGCTGCGCCCACCACCGCTACGAGTTCCTGGACAAGCCCGCCGAGGGCGTCGTGCTGATCGACGTCGCCGCGGCGATGGGCGGCGGGCGGTGCAGGGGCGGCGAGGTGCGGATCGACGCGGCCGCGCGGACGGTCGAGGGCCGGACCTGGAACGTGGGCGACTTCTCGGGCCGCTACGACGGGTTCCCGGTGTTCTTCTCGGCCACGTTCGACCGCGCGCCGGCCGGCGTCGGGACGTGGCTCGACGGCAAGGTGCAGGACGCGCGGGCGGAGGCGACCACGACCGCGGACCCGGCGAGCCTGGGGGGGTACCTGCGTTTCGCCGCGGCCGGCGACGCGACGGTCGAGGTCAAGGTCTGCCTGTCGTACGTGTCGCTCGACGGGGCGCGCGCCGCGATGGCGGCCGAGATGCCGGCGTGGGACTTCGAGGGGACGCGGGCCGCGACCGAGGCGGCGTGGGAGCGGGAGCTGTCCGTCATCGCGGTCGAGGGCGGCACCGGCGAGGACCTGGTGAACTTCCACACGGCGGTCTACCACGTGCTCCAGATGCCGACGACCTGGACGGACGCGGACGGGAAGTACCTCGGGTTCGACAAGCAGGCCCACGTCGCGGACGGATGGACGTACTACACGGACCTGTCGCTCTGGGACACGTTCCGGACCGAGCACCCCCTGCTCGCGCTGGCATGGCCGGCCGTGCAGCGCGACGTGATGCGGTCGCTCGCGGCGCAGAAGGAACAGGGGGGGTACGTCCCCCAGTGGTCCATGGGCGCGGGCGACACCGGGTCCATGATCGGCCAGCACTCAGCGAGCGTGGCCGCGGACTCCTGGGTGAAGGGGATCCGCGACTTCGACGTGGAGTCGCTCTGGGCCGGGCTGAAGCAGACCGCGGACGGGCCGCTGCCCCCCGGGAGCTACGGGCAGCGCGACTGCATCTCGCAGTACCTGGAGCTGGGGTACGCGCCGGGCGACGAGTGCGGCGGGTCCGTGTCGCTGACGGTCGAGTACGCGTTCAACGACTTCTGCATGGCGCGGCTGGCCGAGGGGCTCGGCAGGACCGACGACGCGAAACGCTACGACGCGCGCGCGGGCAACTGGAGGAACCACTGGCACGCGGAGAGCGGCTTCCTGTTCCCGCGCAACCGGGACGGGACGTTCGTGCCCGTGCCGGTCGAGGAGTGGTCTCCCGAGCCGTACGTCGAGGGCACCGCGTGGCAGTGGCTCTGGTTCGTGCCGCACGACGAGGCGGGGCTGCGCGAGGTCATGGGGGGGGACGAGCGGTTCGTGGCGCGCCTGGCCGAGTTCTTCGAGAAGTCGGACGCGGCGTTCTCGTTCGAGATGCCGAACGCCTGGTACTTCCACGGGAACGAGCCGGACATCCACGCGGCGTCCCTGTTCATCCGGGCGGGCCGGCCCGACCTCGCGCAGAAGTGGACGCTGTGGGCGCTGCGCAAGAACTACCGCAACACGTTCGACGGCCTGTCGGGCAACGACGACGCCGGGACGCTCGCGGCCTGGTACGTGTTCGCGGCGATCGGCCTGTACCCCGTGCCGTGCGTGCCCGGCTACTACGTCACGTCGCCGATCTTCGAGCGCACCACCCTGCACCTCGCGGGGGGGGAAGTCGTCATCGAGGCGCCGGGCGCGTCGGCGGGGAAGTCGTACGTCCGCAAGGCCGCGTGGAACGGCGCCCCGCTGGACGTGCTCTGGCTGACGCACGAGCAGATCGCGAAGGGCGGCACGCTGGCGCTGGAGATGTCCGCCACCCCCTGACCGCCGAGGCAGCGACCCGCCCGGCTCGCCCCCCGCTGTTCAATCGCACCGAGCGCTCCGCGTCAGTACGGGTCCTCGACCTGGGCCGCATGCCACAGCTCGAGGAACTTGTCGCGGACCCAGGGGTGGAGGTCGTCCGCGATCGAGGCCGGCAGGTGCGCGCTGATGACGAGGTCCTGGACGTCCGCCAGGTCGCGCAGGCGGCGAGCCGCGGTCATGCCGGACGCAAGCTTCAGCTCGATGAAACGCGCGACCGGGAGCAGCCGGAAGCGTTCGCCGCGAACCGCCGCCGTCGCGGGGTCCGGGAACGAGATCGGCTTGGGCCGGCCGTCGCCGGGGAAGCGGCCGGTGCTCAGCACGTCCACGTGAACGTCGTTCTCCGTGTCCAGCAGCTTCCCGGTCCCGGGCACGCGCTCGGCGTACCCGTGCCCGAGGTGTGCCCGCTTGAACCGGTCCAGGTCGTCGTCGCGCATCACGAGGTCCACGTCCACGGTCGCCCGCACGTGCCCGTACGCATTGAGTGCGAGCCCCCCGATGATCGCGTAGGGGAGGTCCTCGGCCTCGAGGATCGCCACGAGCCGTTCCAGCGCCTTGTGCGCCTCGCTTTCGCCCATGAAGAACCTCGCGCAGTACGCCGCGCCTTCGATGCAGCGGGCCTCCATCCCGGGCGGCATCGGGCGCACGCCCGGACCGTCCCTGCGGGCCGTCGCGCTCACGGACGGGGTCCGGGGGATCGTCCTCCCGGGATCCTAGCAGTTCCCGCGGTGCATGCGCACGTCGCGAACCAGTCGGCCCGGGCGGCGCGCCCGCTCCCCGACGCGTGGGGGTTCATGGGCCGCCTCGGCTCGGCCGGACGTTCCGGCAGCGGCCCCCGCCTCGTGCTCGGCCGGACGTTCCGGCAGCGGCCCCCGCCTCGTCACCCGGCGCGGTCCCGCCGCGGCGCCGGGCCCGATCCCCGGCGCCTCGCCGCGTCCGCGTCACCAGCCCAGCGCCGCCCTGCCCTCCCTGAATACCCGGCCGAGCAGGACCGCGGCGACCACGATCCCGTAGTCGAGGACCACGTCCCCCAGAAGCCCGCCCGCGAACGGGATGCGGTAGAGGCCGCGCGCCGCCGGCAGGCACGTCGCGACCAGGACCGCCCACGTCACGACCGCGATCGCGTAGGACGGGCCGAGGCGCAGGGCGATCCGGACCACGGCGCGCGGGTCGAACGCGGTCAGCCAATCGTCGTGGATCGCCACGGTCGCGAGGCAGACCGGCAGCCAGGCGAGGCAGCAGAGCCCGGCGACGCCGATCGCGACGTACGTGCCCGCTCCTGCGCCCGCGAACCCGTCGAGGACCCCGAGCGCACGGAGCAGCAGGAAGAACGGGATCAGCGGTACCCCCGCGACCAGCAGGACCTTGCCGAGCCCGCCCAGCAGCGTCGAGACGTTCGCCACGTCGGACCACTCCGAGACGGACCCGTCCGCCCCGGTCGCCACGCCCTTGACGAGGTCCAGGACCAGGACGGCCTGGCATGCGGCGACGAGGACGCTCCCGATCAACGGGATCGCGAACAGCGGCAGCAGCAGGAACACGGACCCGGCGACCTCGAGCACCACCAGCCCCGCGAAGGTGCCGAACGCGCCCCGCACCGGCGAGGCCGCGATCGCCGGCAGGTCCCGGTGGAACGGCGGCCGCGGTCCGTCGCGGGTCGGGAAGCCGCGGGTCCAGGGCGACGTGCCCGCGCGGTCGGGAGGCGGCGCGGGCGGCGGGATGTACGCGAGCTGCCGCCGCACCTCGGGGGCGGGCGCCACATCGACCGAGCCGAGGTCCAGGTCCGCGACCTCCGCCACGTCGGGCAGGGAAGGCGACGGCGCCCGGTGGGTCCCCGCGCCAGGGCTCGCGGGCGCCTGGGCGCCGATCCGCGCGGCGGGTCCCGCGCCGGCCTGGGCAGCAGGCCCCACGCCGATCTGCGCGACGAGCCGCGGATCGACCGGGGCGGAGAACGGGTCCGGCTCGCCCTGGAGGCGGCCGCCGATGACGCGACCGTCCGGGTAGAGCTTGATCGGCGCGCCGCAGCCGCGGCACGCGAGCCCGACGCCATTCTCTGGGATCCGCGCCTTCGTGACCCGGTAGGGCACGTCGCAGATCGCGCAGCGGAACTCGACGACCTCCATGGCCCCCCTGGCCCCCTGTCGGCCCGGCCCGGGGCCGATTGTCGCACCCGGATGCTACGGTGGTCCAGTCTTTGGGGAGCGGATCGCGCCGCGCCGAGGCGCGGCGCGATCCGCGGCCGCAAGGCGGCCGCGCAAGGGGGGTGGCCCGCGCCCCGCAACGCGGGGCGGCGGGCAGTGGGGCGAGCCGCGCCCCCCTCCGATCGATGCCCCTGGCGCCTGCCGGGGTCCGGGGCGTGGGGTACGCATCTCGACGGGTGTCGCTCGGTCGGGACCCCCTACCGCGCGGGCCGGGCGACAGCGCGAGGGATCGCGCCGCGCCGAGGCGCGGCGCGATCCGCGGCCGCAAGGCGGCCGCGCAAGGGGGGTGGCCCGCGCCCCGCAACGCGGAGCGGCGGGCAGGGGGGCGAGCCGCGCCCCCCTCCGATAATTGACAGGTGTACAGACGTACACTAGAATGGTCTCATGGGCTCCCGGGAAGCGATCGCGCGCGCCTTGATGGATCTGCCGGCCGGCGTGGTGCGCTGGGCCTCGGCGCCGGCGGAGCGGCTGCCCCGGGTCTCCTCGGGGATCGCGACCCTCGACGCGGCCCTCGGCGGGGGCTGGCCGAAGGGACGCGTGGCGACGCTCCAGGCCCGCTTCGCGACGGGCCTGGCGACGGGCGGCGCGACCGCGATCGCCGCGTCGAGCGTGGCGGACGCGACCGCGCGAGGGCTGCTGGCGGCATGGATCGACGGGGACGGGTCGCTCGACCCGGCCTCCCTCGCCGCGGCGGGGGCGGACCTCGAGCGCGTGCTCTGGGTCCGCGGCCCCCTCCCTGCCGACCGCGTCCTGTCCGCGGCCGAGGAGGTGCTCCGGGCCGGGGGGTTCGACGTGCTGGTGCTGCGGCTGCCGCGCGGCCCGCGCCGCCTGGACGCCGCGTGGGCACGGCTGGACGCCGCGTGGGCCCGGGTGTCGCGGGCGGCCGCGGCGGCGCGAGCAGCCCC
>VGRB01000359.1 GCA_016875475.1 Deltaproteobacteria bacterium | reverse complement strand
TCGGGCTGCGGCGGAGGCTCGCGCTCGGGTCCGCCCGACGCCGCGGCGCCGGACGCTTCCGAAGCGGAGCCGGACTCCGCCGAGTCGGAGCCGGAGGCAGTGTCACCCGAGCCCGTACCCGAGCCCGTACCCGAGCCCCAGCCCGAGCCCGCTCCCGAGCCCCAGCCCGAGCCCGCTCCCGAGCCCGAACCTGAGCCCGCGCCCGACGCGACGCCGGAGCCGGAACCCGAGCCCGAGCCCGTCCCCGAACCCGAGCCCGAGCCCGTACCCGACTCCGGCTCCGAGCCCGAGCCCGAACCCGTCCCGGACACCTCCACCGCCGCGGACACCCCTGATGTCCCGGGTCCCTCGCCGGACGGCGAGACCTGCGCGAACCCGCTCCTCGTGAACGGCGGCGAGCCCATCGGCGCCGCGGACGCGGGCAAGGTCCTCTCGTACGCCGGTGACACGACCGGGATGGCGGACGACTTCGCCGCCTCCTGCGCGGCCGAGCCCAAGGTGCCGGACGCGGTCTGGCGGCTCGTGCTCGCGGCGCCGATGCGCGTCCGCGCGGAGCTGGACTTCGACGGCGCGGACGAGGCGAGCCCGTGGTCCGTCCTGTCCCTGTACACGGACGCGTGCGGGTCCGACGCGGAGCAGGCCTGCGAATGGGGCGAGGCGGGCGCGGCCGTGATCGAGCGGACGCTCGCGCCCGGCACCTACCACTTCGTGGCGGACGGCGAGTCGTACTGGGAGCAGGACTGGGGCAAGTACACGATCACCTTCACGATCTCGGCGCCGCCCGCGACCGAGGCCGTGTGCAACGACGACCTCGACGACGATGCGGACTCGTTCACCGACTGCCTGGACCCGGACTGCGACGGCACGACCCCGTGCATCGCGTGTCCCATGGCCGGCGAGCTGTCGTGCAACCAGACCGTGACCGGGCTCATCCCGGACATCGACCACGCGGTTCACTACACGTTCACGCCGCCGAAGGCGGGCACGGTCTACTTCACTCCACTCCCGCTCGGGGGCACGGACCAGCTCAACGTGAACCTGAAGGAGCCTTCCCCGGGCAAGGCGTGCGACGAGCTGTACAGCGTGGGGGGGACGACGAACTGGGTCGCGCCGAACACCTGGTACTACAGCATGAAGGCGGGCAGGACCTACGTCGTGAAGATCAACCTGTCCAACCCCGACACGGGCGCGTTCACGCTCTCGGTCGCGTGCGACGTGCCGCCCGAGTCCGACTGCACGAACGTCGCGGACGACGACAAGGACGGGTACGTCGACTGCGAGGACGCGGACTGCTTCTTGAACGCGGCGTGTACCGGCGGCCACTCGGGCGAGGACTGCGCGGACGCGTTCGTCGTGAACGGCGGCGCCGCCGTGACCGCGGCCGCCGCGGGCGCCGAGGGGATCTCGTTCCAGCACGCCAACGCGACGGTCGGCCGCTCGAACGACCTGTCCGCCGCGTGCGCGCCCGCCACCGCGGCCGGGCCCGATGCGGCGTACCGCTTCGAGGTCGCGGACACGCTCGCCTTCCTCGCCACCGTCGAGTTCGACGACTTCGTGCAGGAGCCCGCGCTCTACCTGTTCCGGGACGCGTGCACGGCGGACAAGCTGTCCGCCTGCGGGGACAACCTGTTCGGACTCGGCTACATCGAGGCCCTGGTCAGCCCGGGGACGTGGTTCGTCGCAGTCGATTCCGGCGCGGTCGGCGCCGACGGTGTGCCGGACGCATCGACCTATGCGATCGAGTTCCTCTTCGCGGTCCCGCCCCCCCCCGAGGACTGCGTCAACGCGGCGGACGACGACGACGACGGCTGGACCGACTGCCAGGACCCGGGCTGCTTCGACGACGCGGCGTGCACGGGCGGGCACTCGGGCGAGACCTGCGCGGACCCGTACCCGCTCGGCGACGGCCAGCCGCTCGTCGCCGGGCCCGCGGCCGAGGCACGCAACACCACGATCGGAAAGGCGGACGACCTGGGCGACGGCACGTGCAGCACATACTCCACGGAAGGCCCGGACGCGGTCCACGCCTTCTCGCTGGCCGCCCCCGCGACCGTCCTGGCGGTGGCGAGGTTCGAGAACGGCATGACGCCGACCCTGCTCCTGTACCGGGCGCCGTGCGGGGCGGGCGACCTGCTCGCCTGCGCGGTCGGCGACGGGGACATCGCGACCGTGACCGCAGCGCTCCCCGCGGGCGAGTTTCGGATCGTTGTCGACAGCGGCGACGCCTTCCTGATGGAGCCCGACGCGTCGGACTACGACGTCGCGGTGACGTTGGTGCCGTGACTCGGCTGCCTCGCCGCCCCGGGCCGCGTTGACCCCCGGAGGACGGGTGCTATACTCCGCGGCGTCTCGCTGCCGGAGCGGGATTCGTGGGCCGGAACGAAGCGGAAGAGACGGGGGGCGCGGAGGTCGCGAGGCTGGCGATGGCCGTCGCGTCCGCGATCACGGACATGAGCCGCGAGGCCGCGGTGCGCGGGGTGCCGGCCGCCGCGGCGCGGGCGGGGGCCGCCCTCCCGGGCGTGGTGCTCGGCTGGATCGGCATCGTGGACGAGGACTCGCGCCTCGTGCAGCCCGTGGCGACGTGGGGCCGCGACGACGGGTACGCGTCGGCGCTGCGGGTCGCGGTCGATGCGGCGGACCCGATGGGCAACGGCCCGACCGCGCTCGCGATCCGCGGCGGACAGCCGGTCGCGATGGGAGCGGACGACGCGCGGCTCGACCCCTGGAGGGACGAGATCACGCGGCGCGGGCTGCGCTCGGTCGCGTCCCTGCCACTCCGGCGGCCCGACGGCAGAGCCTTCGGGGCGCTGGTGCTCTGGGGCGAGCGGCCCGGGGCCTTCGAGCCGGCTCGGCTCTCGCTGTTCCGCGCCTTCGTCGAATCGGTGTCGATCGCCTTCGAGGCCGCGCGACTGCGCGAGCTGCTCGCCGGGTACTCGGGCCGGCCGGGGGGGGATCGAACGGCGGAGCCGGGGGATCGCACCGCCGAGCTGGAGGAACGGAACACCGCGCTGTCCGAGGTCAACGACACGCTGGTCGAGGCGTCGCGCCTGAAGTCCGAGTTCCTCGCGAACATGTCCCACGAGCTGCGGAGCCCCCTGACCGGCATCATCGGGTTCGCCGAGGTGCTCCACGAGGAGCTGTACGGGTCGCTGAATGCCCGCCAGAAGGAGCACGTCGGGATGATCTGGGACGCGGGCAAGCGGCTGCTGTCGCTGCTCGAGGACATCCTGGACCTGTCCCGGGTCGAGGCGGGCAGGAGCGAGCTGGACCTGACCGAGAACTACCCGCGGCAGATCGCCGAGTCCGTGATCGTGATGGTGCAGCAGGCCGCGTTCACGTCGGGCGTGCGGCTCGACTGGACGGTGGCCCAGTCCGCCGAGATGCCGGTGATGGCGGACGCCCGCAAGGTGAAGCAGGCCCTCGTCCACCTCCTGGGCGCGGCCGTGAAGCGCGCCGGGCAGGACGGCGAGGTCGCGCTCGAGGTCGACGTCTCGCGCGACTCGCTGCTGTTCGCGGTGAAGGACTCGGGGCTCGCGCTCTCGCCCGACGACCCGACCCTGTTCCGCCCGTTCTCGAAGGTGGAGACGAAGGCCGGGAGCGGTCGCGAGCGGATGGGCGTCGGGCTCGCGCTGGCGCGGGGGCTCGCGGAGCTGCACGGCGGCCGCATCGCCGTGAAGAACAACGGCGGCGACCGCGGCAACGTGTTCACGCTGGTGCTGCCGATCCGCGGGATCGTGCCCTAGCGGCAACCTGCCCGCTGCACCCCGCAGGCGCCGCAGGCTTGCAATCCGCGAGACATGGTTCCATCATCCGCAGTCGGGACGGTGCCGGTGCCGGTGGGGCCGTCCCGGCCGAACGCGATCGATTTCGAGGTTCCATGAGGAATCCGCGGATCCTCCTCGTCGACGACTCGATGCAGAACCGCGTGCTGATGCGGGCCTTCCTCGAGGCGGACGGGTACGAGCTGCACGAGGCCGCGAACGGCAACACCGCGCTTGCGATGGCGCGCGATGGGCCCGCGTACGACCTCGTGGTCCTGGACCTGATGCTCCCGGGCATGGACGGGTTCACGATCCTGACCGAACTGAAGAAGGACCCGAAGAACCGCGACGTCCCGGTCCTGGTCATGAGCGTGCTCGGGGAGGACGCGGCGCGCGTGCGGGCCATCGGGCTCGGGGCGTCGGACTTCCTGACGCGGCCGGCCGGGCGCGCGGAGGTGCTGGTGCGCGTGCGCGGGCTCATCCGCCAGCGCCTGCTCCAGGACCGCCTGGACGACTCGTTCTTCAAGCTGACGTCCCTGGTCCGCACGACCGAGGTGCACCTCGCGGACCTGATGAGGACGGGCGAGGTCGTGTCCGACCCGCTGCCCGCGCTGGTCGAGCAGGTCCGCCTCGCGAGCAAGGCCGGGCGGGCGCCGGAGATGATCGCGGCGATCGACGACACCGGCGTGGGCGCGCGCGGGCGGCTGTTCCGCGGCAGCATGGAGTACCGGCACGTCCGGATCAACGCGGAGGTCCCGTCCGTCGGGTCGAACGGGACGGCCCAGGTCCACGCGGGGGTCTGGAACGCGCCCGAGCCGGTCGCCGACCCGTGGGTGCGGACGTTCCACGACGTGCTCAGCGAGGGTGTCGGCGAGATCCGCAACCTCGCGTTCAGCGTGGCGCCGGGCATCGCGCTGGCCGCGGTGAACTACCAGGGCGGCGCGGACGCGTTCGACGCGGAGGTCGTGCGCGGCTACGCCCTGCACTGGCAGTTCGTGCGCCGGGTCGAGGAGAGCGCGCGCGGCATCGCGGAGGCATTCGAGTATACCGTGAGCGCGCTGGCCCGCGCCGCCGAGTCGTACGACGACCAGGCCGGCATCCACATCCGCCGCGTCGCCGAGTACAGCCGCGAACTGGCCGAGCACGTCGGCATGCCGCTGCCGTTCGTGCGGACCATCCACGTCCACGCGCAGATGCACGACGTGGGCAAGTTGCACGTGCCCCAGGAGATCCTGAAGAAGCCGTCGGGCCTGACCGAGGAGGAAACCGAGGTCCTGAAGTACCACACGACCGAGGGCGCGCGCATCCTCGGCGACCACCCGCGGCTGAAGATGGCCGCGAGCATCGCGCTGACGCACCACGAGCGCTGGGACGGCAGCGGCTACCCGGGCGGGCTCGCGGGCGAGGCCATCCCGATCGAGGGCCGCATCGTCAAGCTCGCGGACGTCTATGACGCGCTGAGGAGCCGCCGCGCGTACAAGTCCTCGATTGACCACGCGGACGTCGTCGCGACCATGCTGCGCGGCGACGGCCGGATCCAGCCCGACCACTTCGACCCAGAGCTGCTGAAGGCCTTCGTGCAGATCGCCCCGGTGTTCGCGGAAATCGGCGAGCGGATGGCGGGCTGATCCCGGAGAAGCGGGGCCCCGAGCGCCGGCCCCCGGCTCCATCCCTCCTGACATCGACGCTGCACGTCAACGCGGGGGGGAAGCGCGACTACCGTGGGAACGCGGCGCGGATGCGGCCGGCGGCGATGCGGACGTCGTCCAGCGACGGAACCAGGGCGAAGCGGACGTGGCGCTCGCCGGGGTTGCTGCCGTCCTCGAGCGGCTCGCAGACCGCGGCGCCCGGGGTGGTGACCACGCACACGGCCGGGTCCAGCAGGCGCTTCGCGAAGTCCAGTCCCGT
>VGRB01000358.1 GCA_016875475.1 Deltaproteobacteria bacterium | reverse complement strand
CCCGGCGACTCCGGGTCGCGGATGATCGGCATGTCCCGGCGGCCGAGGTCGCCGGTGAAGGCCACCCGCACCGGTTCCTGCCCGTCGCCCCGCGCGAGGTCGAAGCGGACCATGGACGAGCCCAGGATGTGACCGGCGTCGAACAGCGTCGCGACCAAGCCCGGCCCGAGGTCGAATGGCCGGTGATACTCGACGCACCTGAAGCGCGCGACCGCCTCGGCCACGTCGTCCGCGTCGTACAGCGGCGGCGAGACGACCCGGCCGGCGCGAGGGTCTGCCGCCTGCCGCTTGCCCACGTGGCGCGCGTCGGCGGCCTGGACGCGGGCCGAGTCCTCCAGGACCAGCCGGGCCACGTCGCGCGTGGCTGGCGTCGCCCAGACCGGGCCGCGGAACCCCCGCCTGACCAGCAGCGGGTACGCCCCGCAGTGGTCCAGGTGCCCGTGCGTGTTGACGGACGCGTCCACGGCGGCCGCGTCGAACGGGAACTCCGCGGTCTTCCGCCGGGACTCCTCGCGCCGGCCCTGGAACACGCCGCAGTCCACGAGGATGCGCGCGCCCGGTCCCCCGTTCCCGTCAGCCACCTCCAGCAGATGCCGCGAGCCCGTCACCTCACGTGCCGCCCCGAACGCCGTCAGTGTCGTCACCGCGCCCCTCCTGCCGCGCACCCGGGGGGCATCGTACCACCCCGATTCGATGCGGATCCAGACGGGCCGCCCGGCGGTCCGGCCCGACGCCCGGGGGTCATCCTTCGACCGGTGCGAGCCTCGACCGGCCCGCGGCGGGGGAGGCCGTTCACCCCTGATCCGAGCGCCGGGAACTCCGCCAGGCTTCGAAGCGCAGTGCGTACTTGCGCCGCGTCTCGTCGTCCGCGGCCGTCCAGCCGTTCCGAACGGCCGGCGGCACCCCGGCCACATCGAGCGCCCTGAGCGCGAGCCCGAGCAGAACCTCCCGCTCGGCGAAGGCGTCCCCGGGAGGTCCGGAAAGTGTCGAGAAGAGCGAAGCCAAGGCGACCACTGCCGCGTCCACGGCCATTCGGCGGTCGGCGTCCGACCCATCGAGAGCGCCGGCGGTCCACAGCGCGTCCCGGACCTCGCGCGCCCCGACCCGCGAAGGGCCGGGGCCGGCCGCGAGAAGGCGTACGACCCGCCGCAACTCCGGGACGTTCCCCGGCCAATGGTGCCTCACCAGGGCATCCCACCCGGCCGGGTCCACCCAATCCGGCTCCCGCCCGCACTCTTCCAGGACCGCCCTCGCGAGCGCGGGCACGTCGTCCTCCCTGCGGGCCTGCGAGCCGAGGCCCCAGAGGACCATGATCGGCACGAACGGAAGCCGCGACCACAGCCGCTCCCGGAAGGTCGCGAGGTCGGCGGTGCCGATCAGGACGACGCGGTCCGGCAGGTCGCAGCCCGGTCCGTCCGACGACATGCCTTCGTCGATGGCGGCCAGTGCCGCCGGAGAAAGCCCCTCCGCCCCTTCGATGCAGACGGTCGCGCCCGGAAGGGGAGGCAGCACGGCCCCACCACCTGGTGTCCCGGGGCCGCGCCACAGCAAGACGCCCTGCCCGAAGACGTGTCGCAACAGCGTGTGCTTGCCCGCGCCGGGCGGCCCGCACAACGCGAAGACGCCCGTGCCGTGGTCCCGCACCTCGCCAAGGGACCTGACCACCCGCCTGACGTGCGCCGACGCGATGACCGGCCCTGTCGGGCGCCGGCGCCCTCTGCGGCTGACGACGAACGATCGCTGCACCGCGCAGAAGCGCTCGAAGACCTGCCAGTCGGGCGCCGACGTCACGCCCTTTTTCCGGACGACCACGAAGTCCGCGCTCCCGTCGCTCGCGGCCTGGCGCCAGACCTCGGTGTCGCCTTCGGGCGCGGTGGCATGGCGGCCGATGCGGATCGCCTCGAGCCCCAGTTCGCCCGCCACCGCCTCGCACACCTCGTCCTCGGACCCGCCCGGAACGCCCGCGGCATCGGGCAGTCTGAAGGCCCGGACGGCTTCGGGCAGGCCCACGCAAGCGGTTACCGCAGGTCCGAGACCGATGACCACGCGGCCCGAGAGCGGGTTGTTCGACAGGTGCAGGGCCGTGCCGAACGTACTGTCGAGGTCCTTGACCTCGAAGCCCCCCTCCGGGGTCCACGAGACGAGCGCGTGCGGGGAGGACACGCCGGCGTCCTGCACCGGGACGATGACCCGCGGGAGCAGTGCCGGGTCCAGCGACCTGGACAACCTCCCGATGAGCTGCTCCCGGTGTTCGCTCGCGCCGGGTTGCGGTCCCCGGAGGACCATGACCGTGCGGCCGTGCTCGATGTGCACCGTCGCGGGCGACGGCGTCAACTCCCTGCGCGTGGGCACACCTTCCACGACTTCGCGCACCCACGCCCGGACCCGCAGTTCCCCGAGGCCCGTCATGATGGGTCCTCCATCGCGGCCAGCAGGGCCGGCCACTCCAGGAGCCAGGGCACAGCGCACGGCGGCAGGTCCGGCGCCGGGCCCATGGCGTCCACTGCCCGCGCGAGCACATCGCCGCCGAGGCCCACGAGATCGCCGGCCTTCGCGAACGTCTCCGCCCCACCGGCCAACAGCGCGGGCATAAGGGCCGCCACGCGCCGGAGGGCGGTCCACCGGGCAGGGCCGCGCATCGCAGCCTCCTGGTACGAATCGAGCACCCGCACGACGAGTGCGTCCCTGCCGACCAGCACGGCAATCCCCTCCAGCCATTCGGCCGGGAGCAGGCAGGCCGCGAACAGCGGGTGGAGGGCAGCCATTCGCGCGGCGTCCTCGACGACCGCCGGCCGGTCGATCCGCGCGATGTCCTGGAATCCCCGCATGCACCGGAACGCCACGGACCACTCCCCGAGCGCCGCATCGGCGTATTGCCCGAGACCTCGCGACCCGGACCACGCCACCTCGGCCCGGCGGGTGGGCGGGGCCCCCGCAGGCGCGAACGCGATGAAATCGAGGAGGGGAAGGAGCGCGGCCGGCGAAACCTCCGACAGGGGGGGAATGCCGGAAGGTGCGAACGGGAGGGCTGCCGGGCGGGGCACGGCGCCCGCAGTCGCCGCAAGCGCCGCCTCGAGAGCGAGGCAGGCGCGAGACGCGGCCCCACCGGCCGGGTCCGGCGCCGGGGCGACCGCCAGCACGTCGCCGATCGCTTCCCGGTCCCTGTCCCACAACGCGCAGAGCGCCCGACCGGCGAACGTCCACATCGGCGAGCCGAACCTGCGCCCCACCGCCCGGAGGAAGGTACCGGCTCCCGACCCCAGGCCTGCGCTCGTCAGGCGCGCAATGTTTTCAAGGACCTCCATAACGAGTTCCGGACAATCGCCGCGAGGATCATCCGGAGCGAAGAGTTGGCCGGGACTTGCCTCCGCCCCGACCGAGGCAGCGAGGTCATCGAAGGCCGCGAGCACCTCCCTGGCCGACCGGAAGCGGGCGAGACTTCCCTCGAGACACCTGGACGCGACGCCTGCGGTCCGCGGCGATGAAGGACCGGTACGCGAGATATCGAGCAGGGTCAGGCCGAGGCAGTGCAGGTCGTACTCGGGGTCCTCGGTGCGACCGGACGGCGGTGCGTACTCCGGCGTCATGCCGACACGGGGCTGGACACCCTGCGGGAACCGGACCTCGGATTCGCGCGACGGCCGCACGGTCTCGAAGTCGCCGAGGCAGAGCAGCCGAATCGGACGGCCGCCGGGCCCGATCGGAAGACGGTCGGGGTGGAGGAACAGGTTGCGTGGCTTCACGTCTCCGTGGAGCAACCCGGCCTCGTGCAGGATCGCCAGGACCAACACGGCCGGGTACATGCCGAACGCGACTTCGGCGTCGTCCCACGGGCCGTCGATCCGGGCACTCTCCTCGGCGTCGCCAAGAAACTCCTCGTAGATCAGGCCGATCTCGCAACCGGAATCCGGCAGCGAGCACAAGGCCGGCCTGGCGGCGAGGGTGGATGTGATGGGCAGGGCCAGGCGGCCGAACGCCTCGGCCCGGACCCCGGCGCGTGAGCCCGCCGGGACCTTGAGGATGGAACGGGACCGGAATCCCTCCACCCGCACGACGTAGATACGACTGGCCCCGTCGGGCTCGTCGTAGCGCACCCGTTCGACCGTGCACGGGGTCCCGAGCCCCCGGCCGAAGTCGAGCGAGACACCCTCCCCGGGTCGCAAGGCCGGACGGTCGGAACCGCGCGCACCCCGGCCGAACCACGTTCCCATGCGGCCTCCGACGTCCGGTCCATCCGGCATCGTAGCAGCAACCCGCAAGGGCTGCACGCCGACCCGCAAGGGATGCGTACCCCCCGACGCACCGTACTGCGCCGGGGCACGGTTTTCCCGGCCGGACCGCCGGAGAACCGGGGTCCGGATCGCAGGGCCCGGCTGCCCGAAAATTGCACCGCCCTGGCCCTGCGGGCGATGGTGCCCGGCCGCAGGAGGTCGACATGTTGCACAGGCTGGACCGGATCCCGGATCCGACGTTCGGGAGCGACCCTGACGGGGGGGTAGAAGGCGCACGGGATGCGACCGTCAGGCAGCGTTCGTGGCGGTGGGCGCTCGCGTTCCAGGGCGCGATCGACCTTGCGCTCGCCGCGGGCCTGGTCTTCGCGATTGCCGATGGGCGGCGCGCCGCAGGCGCAGCCAGGGACGCTGCGGAGGCGGCAACCCGCCTCGACGCCGGGGCCGAACGGTTGGAGCGCCTGATCGCCGACGTGGCCGCAGCGGCCGCCGAGAACGACGCACGGTACGAGTCGCTGCTCAAGGCCGACGTCGCGATGTTGCGTCAGGACGTGCGCGAATCGCGGCAACTCGCGGCAGACCTGGCGAAGTCGCTGGCCGGCCAAGGGTCCGCCACCGCAGCGCTCAGGCGCATGCTCACGGGCGTCGTCGATCGGATGGACAACTTCGACGCCCGGCTGACCGAACTGGAAAAGGCGCCGAGGCAAGATACCGGGCGGATCTTCGTGCCGGCCTTCCCCGGTGTGTCCCCGGAGACCTCGGACGGGCGCCCGGACGGGCGGCGAGGCGGACGATGAACGCTCTCACCCTTGCGTCCGGCGTCTGCATCACGGTCGCGGCAGCAACGGCGGGCTGCGCGACCGGGCACCGGTCCACGCGGCCCGAGGACCGGACCGTGCCCCCGGTCCTTCGGATTCGGTGGGGGTTGGTCGTCACTTGCGGCCCCGGGCCTCACGATTTCGTCATTCGCGAAGATCCGCCGCCCCCGCGTGGGCTGTATCCACGTCCGCTTCGGTGGTTCGTCGCCGCGCTCGAGACCGCGGGCGCTTGCGGCGCGTTCGCGGCCGACGTCCCATCCGGGGTTTCCGAGACCGAGCTTGCCTCGGGCTGGAACGTGGAATGGGTCCGCGCTGTTGCGAGCAATCTGACCTTCCAGGCCGACGCCGCGGGCGGCTGCACCTGCCGCGAGGGACGCGCCGACGTGGCGGAGGGGTCCATCCGGCTGGTCACCCGTCCGAGGGCGCCCAGGCGCTGAGGCACGGCGGAACTCCACCCGTGCAGCCTCCGAACTGCCCTCTCCGGCGTGAGGCCGACGGTCGCGCTGGCACCCGGCGCTACGCGGCTCCGGTGACCGGGCGTCACCGGCGTTTCCATTCCTGCCATATTCCGGTTTGCCCTGCTCAACCGTGCAAATCGGTGCTCGTCGAGGCGAAGTCGGAATCCCGGCCGAAGGCGCGCTTCGCGTTGTCTGGTACGGGGGG
>VGRB01000357.1 GCA_016875475.1 Deltaproteobacteria bacterium | reverse complement strand
ACTTCCTGCCGAGCCGACTACGCTTGCCAGGGCGCTGGCCTTGGCTTGGCTTGCCACGGTTGCTGCGCAACCACTTCGGCCTGAGGCATCGTGGCTCAGGCCCTGCGGCTTGGACGCCGCCAGACACGCCGCGCATGTTCTCGGCGAGGCGGTTGCCAGAGTCCAAGCTGCCGAGGCCAGTCTGCGCGAGGTATTCAGACGAGACGTGCTTGACCTTGATCTCGAAGGGCTGTGCGTCCGGTTCGACACGGTGCACCGGGGACTCGGGAAGCTTCGCCTTGCGTTCTGGCGGGATCGCGCTGCCGTCGCGCGATGTGCGCTCTCCGGCCGAGCCCGAAACGCCGAGCGGTCAAGACTGCGAGACGCTCTCGAATGGAAGCGCGCGCTCGCCCGCCTCGAGGCATCGCAACGAGTCCACGCCGATCAGTTGGGCAGCGAGTACTTCGGCGGGCTGGACACCGACTTCGTGGCTCTCGCCGAAGCCCTTGAGATCGCCGGAAAGCTCCTTCTCGTGCTCCGGTCCGAGACCGCGAGCCCGTGGAATGTGGCGGCACTGACCCTTGCTTCCCCCCCAGATCACGAAATGGGTCACAGAGGACGGGAACTTGGAGCCGCTGTCGCAGCTCTGCGAGCGCGCCTCCAGGCCGGTCAGGGCCTCGAATCCCCTGCTCTGCCAACTGAGCCGCTGGACGTGGCGGCAGACTGGTGCCGCCGCTCAGCATCGGCCCTTCTGCGCCTATCTGAACTCTTGCGCCGCGCAGGCGTCCGTTTGGGACGAGAGGTCCGCGTCGCAGCCCTGCGGAGCGCGGCGAATCTTCGAGCCAAGCTGGATCAGCTCGAGGACTCAGTGAAGTCGTCTTCCGCGGCAGATACTGCGCTCCTTGGACCGCTGTACAGGGGGGCCGAGACCAACCCAATTCACGTAGCTGAGGCGGTTGAGGGCGCCACGGAAATCCGCGTGCTCATTGGTGGTCCGATGGAAGCCGCCGGATCGGACGCACTTCGCGCGACATCGTCGAGGCTTCCGGCCCTTCGACGCGCAGCGGCCGATTGGAATTCCTTCGGCAACTCCATTCTAGCGGAGTTCAAGGAAGATCACAGGTCTTCGGTCCGCGAAGGCTTGGAGGCGGAATTCGCCGAAGGACGAACGTACATCTCCGCCCTAGCAGCGAGTATCGATGACATCGATACCTGGGGGGCCTACTCGCGAGCCCTGGCCTCGCTCGCTCACGAGGGTCTGGGCGGCACGATCGCCTACTGCGTCGGGCAGGCTCTTCCGGCACGCTTGGTGCCAGATGTCGTCACCAGGGCCGTTCTTGAGGCTTGGGCCGACCAGGCGATCAGGGGCGATAAGCGCCTTCAGCAGTGCCGGGCAGCGGACCGCGATCTTGTGGTGCAGGAGTTTCGTGACCTCGACAAGCAACTTGTGCGCACCTCGGTGGCACGGGTGGTGGAGGCCTGCAACAGGCTTCGGCCCAGCGCCGCAGCTGGTGCCGTGGCACTGATCGTCCGGGAGTCCCAGAAGCAGCGGAGGCACATGCCGACGCGACGGCTTCTCGCGGACGCGGGGCCTGTTGTTCAAGCGGTCAAGCCCTGTTTCATGATGAGCCCCTTGACCGTGAGTCAGTTTCTTCCGCCGACCATGAAATTCGACGCCGTCGTCTTTGACGAGGCATCACAAGTCCGTCCCTGCGACGCGATTGGGTGCATCTACCGCGGCAGGCAGTTGATCGTCGCGGGGGACCAGAAGCAACTGCCACCCACGGCGTTCTTTGAACGCGTCTCCCTGGATGGTGCCGACGATCGCTGGGACGAGGACCAGGTCGAGGAATTCGAGTCCGTTCTCGACCTGTGCCGCAGCACTGCCGGACTGAGACCGCTTCCGCTGCTCTGGCACTATCGCAGCCGTCACGAGGATTTGATCTCGTTCTCGAACTACTCCTTCTACGAGGGCCGTCTAATCACCTTCCCGGGGGCGCGCCACCAGGGAAATGATGTTGGCGTCGAATTGTTCCGGGTACCCGGCGTTTATCGACGCGGCGCAGCCCGGGACAACCCTATCGAGGCCGAGAAGGTGGTCGAGCGTGTTCTCCTCCACGTTTCGAAGCACCCCACGCTGTCCCTCGGCGTCGTCGCGTTTTCGGAGGCCCAAGCTGCGGCGATCGACCTTGCCATCGAGCAAGCCTCGAAGTCCCACCCCGAACTCGCCAAGCTGATGTCCGGTGACCGCCTCAATGGTTTCTTCGTGAAGAACCTCGAGAACGTTCAAGGGGACGAACGTGACATCATGATCTTCAGTATTGGGTATGGCCCGGACGAGAACGGCAAGTTCGCACTCTCGTTCGGCCCGATCAATCGCGCGGGCGGCGAGCGTCGACTCAACGTCGCAATTACTCGCGCGAGGCTCCGGGTCGAAGTCGTCTCGTCCATCGGGGCCGCCGATTTCCAGGGAACGAGCACGAGCCCCGGCGTCTTGCATCTCAAGAAGTACCTCGACTTCGCAGGCAGGCAGGAGAACAAGATCCGGGCCGTGACAGCGGCCGCGGCAGAGACCGGCGCAGCCACCGAGAGCCCGTTTGAGGACGAAGTTCTCAGGGTTGTGCGGTCGTGGGGATACGACGCAGTGCCCCAGGTAGGCTGCGCGGGCTATCGAGTCGACATCGGCGTGAAGCATCCTGCAAGACCGGGCAGCTACCTTCTCGGCATCGAGTGCGATGGCGCCAGCTACCACTCAGCGCGCGCTGCACGAGACAGAGACCGCCTGCGTCAGTCGGTGCTGGAAGGGCTCGGCTGGCGGCTCCACCGGATATGGGGACCTGCGTGGTATCGAACGCGTGCGGAACAGGTGGATCGCCTCCGGACTTGCTTGGACAGCGCTCTGGGTGCTCAACCCCCGGTGCCACGCACAGTCTCGGTGAGGATGGAGCCCCCCGCTTCTGTCGTTCTCGACCTAGATTCGCCGCCTTGCTGGACTCGACCGTACCACGTCGCCAAACCGACCCCACCACCTTGCCCTGTAGCGATCCATCACCACTCGGCCCAGACGCACATCGTTAGGATGATCACGGAGGTCGTTGACGTTGAAAGCCCGGTCTGCTCCGAACTGGTGCTTGAGCGGATCAGAGAAGCCTGGGGCCTCCAACGGGCCGGGTCCAGGGTTCGCGACGCCTTTGATGAGGCCCTTCGTCGCGTGCTGCATGTTGGCCAAGTGACACGCAGTCAAACCGGTTGTCTCGTTGCTTCGGGGCGAGTCCTCGATGCTGTTCGTGTCCCCGATAGCGCCCCAGCGACGAGGCGCACCATCACCGAGATGCCTCGCGAGGAGATCGCCATGGCGGTGCAGCGCCTTGTGGCCGACGTCCGCCTCATCTCGCGGGATGAACTCCCGGTGCGAGTCGCGCGTCTCTTCGGCTGGGGCCGCACCGGCTCCGAAATTGCTGAGGCAATCGAACGAGTTGTCTTGGCGCTCCTGGATGCTGGCGTGCTTCGCGCTGAGGGCGACCAACTGCGCCCTATGGAGGCGACCCCCGGCACCCGTCCCTCTGGCCCGAACGCGCATCCGGGGCGCGGCCCAACCAGTTGAGCCTTGCTCCCGTCCGGGGCGGACGAGGGGTGCGAGGGCGACGGGGAGAGAGTCGGACGGGAGCAAGGCTGGGTTGAACGGACCCACCAGGTAGGGCGTGGCGTGTCGCTGGCTCCTATGCGGACGTTGGCTCGGCCGAGGGCGCCGTGTCGAGGGTCGGACGTTGGCAGCGCGTGCCCGGAGGACGACGGTGTGTCGATGCCGGGTGTCCGGGCCCCGCCGACGCGCCCCGCTTCCACGGGCGTAGAGCACGCGGACGCCGGGCGCACCCGCACTGGGGGCGGCTGAGCAGGCGATCTCGGGGAGTGGGGTTGTGTGACTACAGGTCGAGCCCAGGCTGGAGCAGGACTCACTCCTCGGGCACATGCTGGTCGCAGACGACGGCGGCGCGGCAGGCTCCCGGCGTGCGTCGGCCAAGCCGCCGCCGCGCCCACGTGCGGAACCCATGCGCAACGCCGTCGCGTTTGACTTCCGGCCCGCGTTGTGGATGATCCCGCCGTCTCGCGGGCGGGTTGCGCGCGTGGGCCCGCGTCGCCACGGTTGGTCGCGCGGGGCACGTCGAGCGCTCGGGCTGCACGCGGCGTGCCCGGCACGCGGCGTGCCCAACGCGCGGCGTGCCCGGCGCGCGGCGTGCCCGAAACGCGGTCGCGCCCGGCGCGCGGCGCGCACGGTGCGCGCGGGGACCCGCGACCCGGGGTAGGACGTTGAACGCCGAAATCACCCGAGAATTCACGTTCGAGGCCGCGCACCACCTGCCTCCGGTCGGCCCGGACCACAAGTGCTTCCGGCTGCACGGGCACCTCCCCCGGGTCGAGGTCACGGTGGCCGGCGAGGTCGATCCGGCGATGGGCTGGGTCATGGACTTCGGCGACCTCGCCCGCGTCGGCCGGGACCTGCTCGCGGCCCTCGATCACCGCGTCCTGAACGACGTGCCCGGCCTCGGCGTGCCCACGTCGGAGAACCTGGCGCGCTGGATCTTCGACCACGCGGCGACGAGGGTGCCCGGGGTCGTCGCGGTCACGGTCCACGAGAGCCCCTACTCGCGCTGCACGTACCGGCCGGGAAGCCGGGACGGGGCGCCCGACGGGACCGGCACGGCGCCCGACGGGACCCACGCGGCACCCGGGGGGATCGGCACGGCGCCCGACGGGACCGGCATTTCGCCCGAACGGACCGGCACCGTGGTGTCCGCGTCGGGTCCGGACCTCGTGTTCTCGGCCGCGCACTTCCTGCTCTTCCCGCCGGACGGGCGGGAGCCGATCCACGGCCACGACTACCGGCTCCGGCTGGAGGCCCTGCTCGCCGCGGGCGCCGCGGACGGCGCCTGCGAGGTGCTGGCGGCCTGCGGGCGGCGCGCGATCGCGGACCTGGAGCACCGGGTGCTCGTCCCGGCCCGGCCCGCGATCGGGAGCATCGCGGCGGCCGGCGGCGCCGGGGCCGCGGGGGACCGCGTCGTGCTGACCGTCGGCGCGTCCGAGGTGACGCTGCCCGCAGCGGACTGCGCGGTGCTCGACGTCGCGAACACCACGACCGAGGCGATCGCGGGCCTGCTGGCGCGCCGCGTCGCCGCGATGCCGGAGGCCCGCGCGGCCGGCCTCGTGTCGGTCGAGGCGGTCGTCGCTGAGGGCCCGGACGCGACCGCGCGCGCGTTCGCCCTGGTCGTTGCCCGGTGCTCGGAATCCTGATACTTACTAGGGCGTTCCTGCTGGGGAGTCCCATGCGCCGGCTCGCCGCTCTCACGGTCGTCGTCCTCGCGGCGTGCGGAGGCGGGGGGGGTTCGTCGGGCGGCGAGGACCGCGACCCTGGCGGCGACCCGCAGTCCGAGACCGGCGGGCCCGGCGAGAGCGGCCCGGATGCCGACGAGCCCGCGGACTCGCCCGGCGGCGAGGCGGACAACGGCGACGCCGACCCGGACCTGGCCGACCTCGATCCCGACCCCGACACCGAGCCCGAGCCCGAGACCAAGCCGATACCCGACACCGAGCCCGTACCCGACACCGAGCCCGTACCCGACACCGAGCCCCTGCCCGACGCCGCGGACGAGCCCGGGCCGGACGCCGCGCTCCCGGAGACAACCGAGGACGTCCCCGGCGCGTGCCCCGGCGGCTGCGATGCGGGCGACGCCGGC
>VGRB01000356.1 GCA_016875475.1 Deltaproteobacteria bacterium | reverse complement strand
GGGGAACCGACGGGCGCAGTGACGGCGCTGCACGGGGTCAAAGTCGGTGCTGAGGCTCAGGGCGGGAACGGTGCCGTGACTGCCGGGGGCAAGCTCTCGGTGGATGTCTCGCAGTCGCTCGGCACCATCTACACTGTCTCCGAGATCATGCAACTGGCCCATGCTGCTTTCTATCGTCTCTGCGAGGGCGTCGGCAACGGAGACATCGAACAGAAGGAGTACTCGACGCTGCTCATCCGAGTGATGGAAAGCACCAGGTCGCTCATCGAGGCGCAGATCACCGCCAACCTCCAGGTCGAACTCGCACGCGCCGAAGCCGAGAAAGCCAAGCAGAAGGCGGAGATCGACCGGCTGAAAGAAACGAAGGTCGCTGTCGAAAAGGAACTCAGGGCGCTCGACGACCTGAAGCAGAAGGATGCGGCAGCCAACGCCGCGCTAGCTGACAAACGTCGTCAGATCGAGGAACTCACGACTCGGATCGACGAGCAGACCAGATCCCTCCGAGCCGTCGAGGATTCAATCGAATCCACCGAGGCTCTCCGCAAGAAGCTCCTGATGCCCGCGGAAGAGAGGTCCCCCACCAAGTAGGGCTCCGAACCAGTTGAGCCATGCTCCCGTCCGGGGCAGGGGGTGCCCGCGAAGAAGGCGACCGCGTGCACGAAGCCGGTCATGAAGCTCTGCAACTTCTGGTCGAGGAAGGACTCCGCGTAGAAGCCCCGCGACCAGGACAGGGTCATGACGAAGCTGGGCCGCGATGGTGCCGACCTTCCAGTGCTCGGCGAAGAAGAGGCGGCGTACCTCGGCCCGGGTCTTGTCGTCGATCATCATCCCACCCCCTTGCATGCGGGGAAGGGCAGGCAGGGCTCATCCCGCCCACCACCGCCGTGGTAGACTCCGTTCGGGTGGGTGACGTGGGCGCCGCATCCGCGCCCGGAGACGTTGCGGACCATGAACCGAACGGAATTCGAGGCCCTTCGCGACTGACAAGGCCATTCGGCAGGACATCCGATTTGCCCGTCGGCAGGGAACCCTGCCCGCTCTCGTCGTTGAGGGCATCAAGATCGAGAACCCCCGGGGTGTCGACTTGCGGATGAACATCTCGTACAACCCGGAGGTCGGGTCCAAGACCATCAACGTTTTCGTCCCCGGCTGCCTCTCGCTTCGCCTGATGAACTCGTGCCCGGCGTGGTCAGACAGGGAGATCGGCGGCCGGTGCACGCCAACAGAGTCAGGTCGCCTGCCGCAACTCACGGAGATCACATGAGGGTGTTGCCGCAGGCCGGGCAGGCCATGGGGTCGGTGCCGGTCAGGCGGAGCATCCTCTCGCGCCGGCCGAGCTCCTCCGCGACCGGCACGGGCTCGCGGTGGCGGAGGGCCTCGCGGGCGGCGGCGAGCTTCGTGTTCACGTTCGAGGCGGCGAGCAGGCCGAAGTGACGGATCCTGACGAAGCGGCCGGGCAGCACGTGGAGGAGGAAGCGCCGGATGAGCTCCTCGGCCGATCCCGGGGCCAACCGTGCGGAACTGATCGCGGCCGCCCATGCGAGCTGCTTCACCATGGCGCTCGCGGGCCAGCTCGTGGAGCGCGGCATGACGAGTGCTCGTGGTGCGCCCGCAGATCGATCGCGCTCCGCGGCAACTGGATGCGACCGCCAGGCCCGCGGGCCTGCCTGGACGCGAGCGGCAGGACCTGCTCCGCGGGCGGGGTGACGAACGCGGCGGGCCGGCCTTCCGCGCCCTGGGCCGTGCCCGCCCGGAGCGCGATCGGCGTGCGATCGGCGTGCGATCGGCGTGCGATCGCCTCGGTGGCCGCGGAGCGCCTGCTCCTCGACGATGACCCGGTGGCGTACCGCGAGCGCGTCCTCGATACCGCGCCACCGGATCGTCTCCGGGTGGCGCGAGTCGCCGGCCTTCCCGTGCGCGAGGATGGAGGCGATCGCGTGGACCTCGCGGTGCTCGCCGAGCAGGCGCACGCGATCGAGGTGCCAGGGGCACACGTCCCATGCCCGCATCGCGGCGGCCTCAGCGGACCGTGCAGGGGCGCATGACCAGGACCGGGACGCCGGCCTCGGTGCCCTGGGAGACCTCGCCGCGCGGGCCGACGGTCGCGGCGTACTCCCCGGTCAGCTCGAGGCGGCCCTCGACCACGATCGGCCCGCCTAGGCGGTCGTCGGGGAAGCGCTGGTCCGGGCAGGTCACGGACAGGTTCGGCGAATCCACGGCGTCGCCGAGCTTGGCGCGAACCGCCGTGCCGGACACGCGGACGACCCTGCCCACGGCCGCGCGGGCCTCGGACGGCGTGGACACGACGGGGAGCGTCGAGACGGCGGGGGGGGAGGACGCGCAGCCGGCCAGGGCGACGGCGGACAGGAGCGCGAGGCGGGCTATCACGTGGCCTCTTCCCACTTCGCGTCGTCGAGCACCAGGACCGCGCCCTCCATGCCGGGGCTGTACTCGCCGCGCTCGTTGACCTCGGGCTCCGGCGCGATCGCGCGGAGCCGGAGCACGCCGGTGACGCGGACGCGCTTGCGGTCCCAGGCGGAATCCCAGGAATCCACGCCCGCCACATAGACGGGGGTGCGGTCCGACAGGAGCACGACCGCGCCCGCGACCGCGTCGCGAGCGACGCCGACCAGGATCACGGTCCGGTCCACCTGGGCCGACGGATCGGTGTCGAGCGTCGTCATCGGCCACCTCTGCCCGCGTGCGCCATCGCGGAGAGGCCGGGGTCGTAGTTCTCGGCCCGCGCGATGCAGAAGATGATGCGGTCGAAGTCGATGTAACCCTTGGTGAACTTCTCCCTGGTGCTCTGGTAGACCTTCATCGGGCTTTCCTTGGCCCTGACCGGGTCCTTGTACTTGCAGTGGTTCGCGTGCCAGAACGACTGGGACGCCTCGTCCCAGAACCCGTAGTCGAAGTTCACGTAGCCGCCCATCAGGTCGGCGCCCGTCTTCGGATCCTTCTTCTTCTGCGACTGCGCCCGGTAGGCGTAGCCGGTCATGTCGACCTCGCCGGTGTTCGGGTCCGGCAGGAAGGCGTCCTCGTCGGGCTTCAGGCGCTCCTCCCAGTCCGGCGACTGGTTCGACCAGAACAGCTTCGCGAACATCACGTAGCGGCCCTTGCCGCCCGTCTGTCCCTTCGCGTCCAGCTCCTTGTTCTTCTGGACCATCCGCGCGTGGGCCTTGTCGAACGTGGCGAAGCAGCCTTCCGCGTAGTCGAGCGGGTTCCCGCCGCCCGCGAGGTTCGTGGCCGTCAGCCCGATGCAGCCGCGGTCGACCGTCTCCAGCTCCTCGCCGCTCATCTTGCGGCCCTGCTCCTTCTCCCACATCGCGACGTACTGCTCGGGCGAGTAGCGCCGCTGGTGCCCCGGGTCCTGGCCGTACGCCGGCACCTCGTCCTGCGGCGTCAGCGGGGCATCGAGCCGCTTGCCGAGGAACTGGACCGCGCGCGCCTGGACCGCGGTCGTCGCCGCGGACGCCCGCGCGCCCGCCATCCCGGCCAGCAGGCCCTCGGCGGACCCGCCGGCCTCGACCGTGTCCGCGACCGCGTCCGCGTCGCGCTCGTACGCGTCGCCGGTCCGGCCGACGCCGGACTTCAACCGCACCCCCCCGCGCTGCTGGACCACGTGCGCGGCCTCGTGGGCCGCCGTGTGCAGGTCCGGCGTGCCTCGGAACGCGACGTCGCTCCCCGTGGCGTAGGCGGCCGCCCCCAGCGACTCGGTCGCGTCCGCCGCCGCCCCCCCGGTGTGTGCGCGCACGCCGGTCACGTCGTGCGATCCGAACGACGCCTGGATGCGATCGAGGTGCGGCAGCGGCCCGCCCGCGTCCGCGACGCCGGCCGCTGCGGTCTCGTGGACCCCGCGCCGCGAGTCCGACGGCGCAAGCATGCGTTCCTGCTCCGCGAACCCCGGCGTGCGGCGCACCGCGTCCCGGAGCTTGGACCGCGCGTCGCGCGCCGGCTGCCCGGCCTGCTTCGACGGACCCTTCCCGACCCCCGCGTCCTGCCGAGGCTTGAGGTCCCTGGGCATCCGTTTTCCCCAGGAGGAGACCCAGGCATGCTAGCACGGTCGGGGTGGCCTCACCACGGGGGTTACCACCTGACAGGGGTTACCACCTGAGGAATCCCCTCATGATCGGCAGCCGAAGGGAGTCGGGGAGTTGCGTGCGCGGTGGGCGCCGGGCCGGCGGGCCTCACATCCGGCCCGCGGCCCGGCGCGCCAGGTTTGCGGGGATACCTCAGGGCTACCACGGCGCCGCGCCGTCCGCCCCGGTGAAGTGCCCGGCGAGCCGCGCGTCGTGCGCCCACATCGGCCACGGCGACCCGGCGCCGGACGACACGTCGAGCACGCGGAGGTGCGACCCGGACCCGGTGCTGTAGTTGACGTAGAGGTACCCGTCCGAGTCCAGGACCAGGGGCGAGTCCACCCCGGTCTGGAACTCCCACATGACCTTGCCGTCGGGATCGACGGCCACCACCTTGCCGTACGCGCCGACCAGCACGATCCCGTGGCGCGTCACGGCGGGCGCCTCGTAGACGTTGTCGCCCACGTCGCACGCCCACTTCTTCTTGCCGGCCGGGGTCACCGCCTGGACCCCCCCGGGCACCGCCACGACGATCGTGCCGTCCGGGCCGACGACAGGCCAGGCCGCGACGCCCTCGCCCGTGTCGTAGGTCCACTTGACCGAGCCGTTCGCCGGGGCCAGCGCGTACAGCGGCCCGCCGCCCTCGTCCATGATGTCGCCGGTTCCCACGTAGATCGTGCCGTCCGCGGCAATCGCCGCGGCGCCGTCGTCGAGGGCGCCCAGCTCCTTCGACGTCCACTTCTCCTTGCCCTTGGCGGTCACGGCGTGGAGCCTGTTGTCCGGCGCCCCGACATAGACGGTCCCGTCCGATCCGATGACCGGGTGCGACCAGAACCACATGTCGGCCGCGCTCCCGAGCTGGACGGTCCAGCGCTCCGGCCCGTTGCCGTCGAGCGCCACCAGCTTGTACTCGTCCGCGCCCCCCTTCATCGTCCCGACGATGCCCCCGTCCGACCACAGAACGAAGTCGTCCAGCGCGTATCCGCTGACCCACCTCAGGTCGCCGGACGCGGTCCCATAGCCTGCGACGCCGTTGGTGGTGCGCACGACGACCACGCCGTTCGGGCCCGCGACGTGGTGGCCGAACGACTCGTTCTGCGGCGCGGTGACCGACCACTTCTTCGACCCGTCCGGTTTGATCGCGACGAGCTGGAACGGGAAGTCGGTCGTCACGAACACGGTGCCGTCCGCGGCCACCGCGGGCGTGGAGGTGATCGTGTAGCCCTCCACCAGGAAGCTCCAGGCCTCGTAGCCCTTGTCCACGCAGTCGCTCGCCATGCAGAACCCGTCGCCGCAAGACCCGCACTGCCCCCCGCACCCGTCCGGGCCGCAGTCCTTGCCCGCGCACTGCGGCTCGCAGCACTCGGCGGGCTCGTCGGTCAGGCCGTCGCAGTCGTTGTCCAGGTCATCGCACGCCGTCTCGGTCGTCTCGTACTGCCACTTCCAGTCTTCGAGCGTGGCGGCGTTGCAGACCCACTTCCCGGCCTTGCACCGCTTGCGCGAGCCCTGGCACACGCCCTTCTGGTTCTCGCACGGCTCACCCTGCCCGATGTCCGGCGACTCGTCGGTCTTGCCGTCGCAGTCGTTGTCCTTGCCGTCGCAGACCTCGTCCGGCGTGGACGTGCACTCGCCGCAAAA
>VGRB01000355.1 GCA_016875475.1 Deltaproteobacteria bacterium | reverse complement strand
CCCCCCGAGACGCCCCGCGCAGCCGGCGATCGATATTCCCGCTGACCCTGTGAGCGCCTCCTGCTCGGCCTCGACGTGCCGCTGCACGTGCGGTGCCTGGACATGCGCCACGAGACGTACCTGCCGTGGCACAGGGTGGAGTTGTTCAAGGCGGGGTAGACCCGCGCCTGGCACCGCGACCAGCGCGCCTGGACCGGGGCCTACTTCATCAACATCAACGCGTTGGACGCGACCTTCGGGCCGATGCCCTTGACCGTGCAGAGCAACTGCGTCGCGCCCGGCTGGTCGGCCTTGGCCAGCAGCGCCGGAAGGACGTCGAGCTTGCCGGCGACGACCGACTGCATGATATCCTTGAGCCATCGAGAAGGAGGCACGCCCGATGGAGACCACCGAGAAGATCGTCGAGGCCTACGTCAGGTACGTGAAGGGATGGGCGACGATCCCGAACATCCGGTGCCCCGGCCAGAAGGAGATCGACCTACTGGCGCTCGACCCGCGCGACGGGTCCCGGTACCACATCGAAAGCGGCGTGTCGGTCTCGCAGAAGTTCAGCAGCCTGACGGCCAAGCCGTTCGACAAGGATCTGCTCCGGGTCCGCGTGCAGAAGCCCAGCCAGAGGCGGACGCTCGGCTACTTCCTCGCCGAGAAGTTCACGCACCCCGACGTCCAGAACGCCCTGGCCCGCTACAACTTCGCGCCGGGCAACTACACGAAGGTGATCGTCACGTGGGGCGCGGACGACGAGGCCCGCGTCCAGGCGCGGGCCGCCGGGGTCGATGTCTGGGACTTCCGACGGATCGTTCGGGAGATCAGCGAGTCGGTGCACGGGAAGCGCACGTACTTCACCGATGACACGCTTCGCACGATCCACCTGTTTTCGAGAGCACTTGGCGACCGTGACGGCAGAGCCGACGACGACGTGGACAGCGCAGGCGCGCCGGTCCCGTAGAAGGCCCAGATTTTACAGCGCCGGCCAGGACAGGGCGATGTCCTCGCATGCGACCTGGATGTCGCGCAGCCGCCTGGCCTGAGCGCGCGGCGCCGCGTACACGGCCTCCCCGAAGACGTCCAGCACGACGCACGCACCGTGCTGGACCGCGATGTCGCAGTGGGCAGCCGTCAGGTACAGATGGACGAGCGTGCCCAGGTACTCGCCCCTCCGCGCCGGCGGCGATGTACCCTGTTCGTGAGCCCCGAAGCCGATGGGACGCGATCCAGCAGGGGGAGCGTGCAGCGGTGGAGTAGCGGCGGCGGCTCGGTCTCGGAGATACCCCCGTCCCGGTTCTCGCCGAGATCCTGGAGACCCAGGGCGTTCGGACCGCGGTTGTCGACCTGCCCGAGGAGGTCTCGGGTCTGACGCTGATCGATCCGGAGGTCGGCCCCTTCGTCGTCGTGAACGGTCGCCATGGCCACGCACGCCGGCGGTTCTCGTTCGCGCACGAGTACGCCCACGTGCTCCTGGACCGGGACGGCCACGGCACCGTCAGCCGGACCACCGACCAGGAAGACATGTCCGAGGTCCGCGCGAACGCCTTCGCCGCCGCGTTCCTGATGCCGGAGTCAGGACTCCGGAACTACGTGGCCAGGCTCGGGAAGGGACGGGAGAGCCGCAGTCAGACCGAGGTGTGGGGGGAACAGGGCGCTCCGGTACAGGTCCGGGCGCGGCCCGCCCCTGCTTCCCAGGACATCCAGATGTACGACGTGGTGCAGATCATGCACCACTTCGGAGCCAGCGTCCCGAGCGTCATCTTCCGCTTGAAGAACCTGGGCCTGCTCTCCAAGGCGGAGTTCGACAAGCTGCGCGATGAGTCGGAGTCGAAGAAGCTGGATGTCGTCGCCCGGGTGTTGGAGATCCAACCGATCGCGGAGGACCGGAGCGCTGCCCGGAACGAGTTCGTGCACAGGTTCCTCGGGCTCGGCATCGAGGCGTCCCGCCGCGAGATCATCACGAGGGCGAAGCTGTTCGAGCTCGCCGGGCTCCTCGAGGCCCCGACCGCTGACCTGGAGGCGGTACTGCACGATGTCGGCCCGGACCTCCGCGTCACCCGAAGCGAGGCAGGGCTGACCATCGGGACGTAGATCGCCGCGAACGGCCCACCCGCCGTGCGGACGTACAGGTCACGAGCGGCCTCGGCGACGCTGACCGCGTGCGCCGTGCGCGCCGTGCGACTGGAGCCGGGCGGCGTCGCTGCCTCGGCCGTGCTCCGCCATGCCACCAGGGGACGCCCCCCGGACCGGCGAGCGGCCGTGCGCCGCGGGGGCGCTACTCGGCAGGCAGCCAGTTGGCCGCGAGCCCGGCGGCCAGGCGCGCCAGGTTCGACGACAGCACGGCGTCGAGCTTGTCGAAGAAGAGGTCGATCTCCTCGCGCGTCACGATCAGGGCGGGGTTCACGAACAGGTTGTCCTCGCGGCCGCCGGTGTAGATCAGCACGTCGTGCCGCTTCAGCAGCTCGGAAACGACCAGCCCCGGGATCAGCCCTTCCAGCAGGTCGTCCACCGCGTTCACCCGCGGCAGGCGCGCGTCGAGCAGCTCGGTCGCCCTCGCGGTCCGCATGACGCCGAGGAGCCCGACCGCCCGCACCTCCTTGATCAGCCTCGGGTGCCGCGCCTGGAGGTCGCGCATCCGCTCGAGCATGTACGCCCCGAGCTCGCGCGACCGGTCCACGAGTCCCTCGTCCACCAGTACGTTCAGCGCCTCGATCGCGACCGCGCACTCCCCCCCCAGCCCCCCGAACGTGGTCGAGTGGATCGCGCACCGCGTCGGCGACGCGTACGTGCGGTCGAAGATGCGCTTCGGCACGACGTACCCCGCGATCGACGCCTTCCCCCCCCCGAGCGACTTCGAGAACGTCAGGATGTCCGGCACCGCGGCCGTGTGCTCGAACCCCCACATGCGCCCGGTCCGGCCGAAACCGGTGAAGATCTCGTCGAAGATCGCGAGGATCCCGTGCTCGTGCAGGAGGTCCACCAGCGCCTCCAGGTACCCCGCGGGCGGGAGCATCGCGAGGTCCCCCTTCACCGGCTCCAGGATCATTGCCGCGACGTCGCAGCGGCCCCACGTCGTCCGTCCCTCGATCGCCCGCCGCGTCGCCTCGAGGTCGCCCCACGGCACCTGGATGCAGCCGTCGAGCCCCTTGAACAGCTCCTTGTACGGCTTGCCGAACGGGCCGGACACGGACATGGTCCCGAACGTCTTCCCGTGGTAGCCGAGGTCCGTGTACAGGAACTTGTCGCGCGCCTTGCCGTGGAAGACCTGCGCGATCTTCAGCGCCCCCTCGTTCGCCTCGGCGCCGCTGTTCGCGAAGAACGAATACTGGAGCCCCCCCGGACAGATCGCCGCGATGTTCCTCGCCAGCACCGCCTGGTACGCGGGCACGAGCGCCTTGCAGACCTCCAGCCCGCGCTCCTCGTCGAACCGGTGCCGCGCCGCCGTGACGCGCGGGTGGTTGTGCCCGTGGTTCAGCACGTTCATGCCGGCCGAGAAGTCCAGGATCCTCCGGCCGTCGGCCGTGTGGAGCCACATGCCCTCGGCCCGCACCACGCGGACGCGGTCGAACCCGAGGATCTTCAGGTTCGCCAGGATCCCGGGCGCCACGTGGCGCCTGTACAGGTCGAGGATGTCGCGGTGCGGCATGGCCGCGACCGCGTCGAGCGGGACGAGGTCGTACTTCTTCATGGACCCACCTGGTCGAGGGAGTGGTCGTCGCGCTGCGCGCAGCACGCGCAAAGGCCCGTGGTCGCGCGCGAGCGGGCGACCTCGCGCCGGTACGCCACGAACGCGTCGCCGTTCCAGATCGCGGCGAACGCGCCGGGGGGGGAGTCGGCGGACAGGCGTCCCATCGCGTGCTCCTGGCCGAGGTCGGTGACGCAGGGCAGCACGAGCCCGGAGTACCGGACGACCGCGGTGTGCCACGGCAGCGTGCACCGCGGGATCGCGCGGATCGCGGCCCGGTCGAGCCGGAGGTCGCGCCTCGCCGGGAGCAGGTCCTCCGGCCTCTCCACGCCGGGGTGGGCGCCCCACCCCACGTCGCCGTCGTCGAGCCGGACGAGCGTGGTCTTGTCCACGCCCGCCTCCTCTCCGATCCGCCGGATCGCGTCGATCTCGCCCTCGTTGCCCTTCATGACGACGGTCTGCAGCTCGACGAACGGCCTCCTCGCGCCCCGCCCCCGCCGCGTCGCGAGCAGCATCCCCAGGCCCTCGCACGCGCGCTCGAACCCGTCCGCGCCGTGCAGGCGCCGGTAGGTCTCGCGCGTGCCGCCGTCGAACGAGACCACGAGGTAGTCGAGCCCCGCGTCCGCGAGCCCGCCGGCGATTGCCGGGTCGAGCGACGACAGCGTCGAGGACACCGCGGTGAACACGCCCCACGACCGGGCGATCCTGACCATCTCTGGGAGGTCCGGGTGCAGCAGCGGCGCGCCGTAGTGCCACAGCCGCAGCGTGACGAGCGTGCCGCCCACCTCGTCGAGCAGCCGCCGGAAGAGCGGCAGCGGCATCTCCCAGCCGCCCCCGACCGGCCCGTCGTCCCGGTAGCGCGGCGAGGACCGGCCGCACTTGACGCAGCGGTACGTGCAGCGGCCGGTCGGCTCGACGAACAGGTTGGCGGGCAGGCCGAGGCTTCGGCCGGTCCCGAGCCCCGCGGACAGCCGCGCCCGCGCGAGGTTCCACGCCTTTGCGGGGCGGACGGCGAGCCTCGCCGCGGCCCCGGCGAACGCGGCGACCTCGCCCGGCGAGTACCTCCTGCGGAAGAGCTTCGCGGCGCGCCTCCGGCTTCGCGTTCCCGGGGGCCATGGTACCCCAATTCCACGGCCCGGACCGGCGCCGCGCGCGCAGGGAATGCGGGCGCCGGACGGCGCGTATCTCCGGTGCCCCGCAGGGGTAGAATCGACCCGTCGGGAACACAGGAGGCCCGCCGTGACCGCCCGGACGACCGTTCTGATCGTGGCGTTCGCGCTTCCCCTCGCCGCCTGCGACCGCGGAAAGGCGCCCGCGGCCCCGCCCGCGAAGGAGCAGGCCGCGCCCGCTCCGGCCGCCCGGGCACCCGGGGCCGAGGCCGCGCCCGCTCCGGCCGCCCAGGCACCAGGGGCCGAGGCCGCGCCCGCTCCGGCCGCCCGGGCACCGGGGGCCGAGGCCGCGCCCGCACCGGCCGCCCGGGCACCAGGGGCCGAGGCCGCGCCCGCCGGGCAGCCGGCCCCCGCCCCGGCCGCGCCCGCGGCGCAGGCCCCGGCCCCGGTCGAGGCGAAGGTCCGCTCGGGCGCAGAGGAGGCCTCGGCGGACGGCTGGGACCCGAACGCCGCCTGGGGGTATCGCGCCGAGGCCGCGGGTCCGCGACCGCAGGGCGGCGTTGCGGGTGCCCGACCGGGGGACGACGACGACGGTGCGCGGCCCGGGCACCCCGGCACCGAACGGGAGGCGCGAGCCCGCAGGAACGGTGCCGAGAAGGCGGAGGCCCGCGCGCCGGTCGCGACCGGGTCGGACGCGACGCACCTGCCGGCCGCTTCCGCGCCGCCCGCGCGCAGGCCCTCGGCCGCGCCGAAGGCCGCGTTCGCCGACGAGTCGGGTGCCGAATCCATCGGCCCGGCAGGGAAGGGCCGCCGCGGAGGCGGGATCGGCGCCGTCGCGGGGGGCGGGATCGGGACCGTCGCGGGCGGCGGGATCGGGACCGTCGCGGGCGGCGGGAGCGGCACCGTCGCGGGGGGCGGGATCGGGACCGTCGCGGGGGGCGATATCGGGACCGTCGCGGGGGGCGATGTCG
>VGRB01000354.1 GCA_016875475.1 Deltaproteobacteria bacterium | reverse complement strand
GGGGGTCGACGCGGTCAAGGCGATCATGTGCGGCGCGGACGCGGTCCAGGTGGTCTCCGCGCTCCTCGACCGCGGCCCGGGCCACGCCAAGACCCTGCGCGACGGCATCGCCGAGTGGATGGAGCGGCACGAGTACGAGTCGGTCGGGGAGATGCGCGGGTGCATGAGCCTCAAGCGGAGCCCGAACCCCCAGGCCTTCGAGCGCGCCAACTACATGCGTGTCCTCCAGGGCTGGCGGGCCTGATCGCCGGCGCCCTTCCCCCGTCCCCGAACCCGGGCCCACCCGTCCCCCCCCGGTGTCGCGTCCTGTCCTCGCCCGCGGCCGGGAAGTGAAGGGAAGCCGTGAATCCCGAAGCCCCGGCACTCGCGTCGCTCGCGTAGCTGGTCGCAACGCCGTTCCTCGCGCCAGGCTGTGGCAGTGCCAGGGGCGGTCGTGTGGTGACGCCCGGCGCGCGCTGTAGTAGGATTCCTGGCGACTGCGGAGGACGACATGAAGCGCAGGAGCATTGCAACGGCGATCGCGGCTGCGGCGTGCGTCGCGGCCAACCTCGGCGCGGGCGGCTGCGGCGGGGGGCTCGAGGGCCTGTGGAGAGGCAGCGGCGAGGTCGGCGAGGGCCGGTTCTTCCAGTTCGTCCTGGACACCCGGGAGGACGTGCCCGCCGCGGCGTTCCAGTACGCCGGGCTCGAGCAGGCGCGGCTCGCGGTCTGCGAGCTGAAGGAGAACGAGAGGCACGTCGAGTTCCGGATGGATCCGGACTCGCGGGCCGCGTCCTGCGACGCGATGAAGTCGGCATACCTGTTCGTCGGCGACTACGGCCAGGACGTGATCACGGGCCAGGTGCTCGACCCGTCCGGCCGCCGGATCGGCATGTTCCGCGCGTTCCGCGCTCCGGAGTGATCGGGAGGTTCGCATGGCCACGCTGAAGTTCGTGAACGAGGCCGGCGACGAGGAATACGTGCACCTCGGCCCCGACCGGCCCGAGGTCGTGATCGGGCGGAACAAGGACTGCGAGCTTCGGACCCGCAACAACACGGTCTCGCGCATGCACGCGAAGATCGTGTGGCGGGACGGGAAGTACCTCGCGATCGACCTCGACAGCGCGAACGGGACCTTCTACAAGCGCAAGCGGATCAAGGAAGTCGAGATCGAGCACGGGGAGACCGTGTTCTGCGGGAGCCTCCCCGTGGAGTTCCAGCTCGAGGACTCCGACCGGGCGCCGCCCGAGCCGGTCACGATCGAGCCCCCGCCGCTGCCTCCGCCAGTGCCCGCGCGCGCCCCGACGCGGAGCGCCCAGGTGCCGGCCGCCGCCGACCGCTCCAAGGAGACGGTGGCCTACGACGTCGGGGACGGCGCTGTCGTCATGGTGCCCGCCCCGCCGCCGGCGCCGGTCGAGGACGAGGAGGACGTGGTGTCGTTCGGCGCGGCCGAGCCCGAAGCCGCCGCGCCTCCGCCGGCCAGGCCGGCGCCCGCGCCACGGACCGCGGTCGCGCCCCGGACCGGGGTCGCGCCGAAGCCGCCCGCGGCGCCGCCGTCGTCCCGGACCGAGGGGTTCGAAGGCCTGTCGGACCGCGTGGCCGAGCGGGTGGCCGAGGACCGGATCCCCGCGCCCGCGCCCGCGCCCGTGACCGTGGAGCCCGGGGAGGTCGAGGTCGCGTCCGAGATAGTCCGCTTCGGGACGTCCGCGGCGCCTGACGCGAAGCGCATCCTCCAGGAGGAGAAGCGGCGCGAGGCGCGCGAGGCGCGTGTCGGCGCCCGCGAGGCCGAGCTGGAGGCGCTCGTCGCCGAGCGCGACGCGACGATCCGCAAGCTCGGGCTCCAGGTCGAGGAGCTGAGCCGGCTCGTGCAGCGCTTCGAGGAAACGAAGGCGAAGGAGGCCGAGGACGAGGCCGCGCCGCGCGCCGCGGACCTGGAGCGCGTGCTGGCGTCGGCCGAGGCCGAGCGGGCCTCGATCGAGGAGGCCCTCGAGGGCGTGAAGTCGCAGCTCGAGGACGCGGAGCGCGGCCTGTCCGAGTCGCGCCGGTCCCAGGCCGAGGCCGAGCGGATCGCGGCCGACGGCGAGCGCCGCCTGGAGGCGGCGGAGCGCGAGCTGGCCGCGGCGAGGACGGACAGGAACGAGGCGTCCGGGGTTCGAACCGCGCTGGAGGCCGAGATCGCCGGGCTGAAGGCGAGGCTCGACGATGCGTCGGCCGCCGCGAACGCCGCGGCGAACGCGAGCGCGGCCGCGGACCGGGAGGAGCTCGAGGCGGCCGTCGCGGAGGCGAGATCCGAGGTCGACCGGATCCGGCGCGAGAAGGACGCGCTCGCCGCGGAGACGGAGCGCTGGGACGCGCTGAAGCTGAAGTTCGAGGAGGAGCGGAGCGTCGTCCAGGCCGAGGTCGAGGGGCTGCGGCGGCAGGTGTCCGAGGTGACCGTGCAGCTTACGGACGCGCGGGCCGCGGCGTCGAAGGCCGAGGAGACCGCGCGGACGATGAAGGCGGCGGCGGACGAGCTGGCCGAGGTGAAGGTCGCGAACCGCTCGTACCTGAAGAAGATCTCGCGGCTGCTGGAGGAGAACGAGAAGCTCCGCGCCGGGGCCGGCGCCGGGGACGCGGCCGCGGCCGAGATCGCGGGGCTGAAGTCCGAGAACGCGGGCATCCGGGCCGAGCTGGAGAAGGCGAAGGCCGAGGCCGCCGAGGCCGCGGGCCGCGCCGAGCGCATGGCCGAGAAGGTGGCGGCGCTCGAGGCCGCCCCGCCTCCCGCGGCGCCCGCGCCCGCTCCGGCGGCGCCGTCCGGCGACCCGGGCGTGGTGCGCGAGGCCCTCGACCGCATCAACGAGCTGGCGTCCGAGAGCCGCACCAGCCTGGAGGTGGTGACCGGCCTGCTGCCGGACCTCCTCGCGAGGCTGCCCGAGGGACCGGACAAGGTCGAGCTGTCCGAGCAGGTGCAGGGGGCGCTGGAGCAGCTCGCCCGGTCCGCCCGCGAGGTGAAGGGCGAGATCGTGAAGGCCCGGAAGGCCGTTTGACCGCCTTTGGCGGGGACGAGACCGAGGTGGATCCCATGGCGAGCGAGAGCGGCGGCGTTCCGAGACCGGTGGTGGGCCAGGGGGTCAACGTCGTCGTCCTCGGGGCCGCGGAGGCCACCATCCTGGGCGGCCGGGTCCTGCTCGATCGGGGCCGCGGGCTGGTGGTGGAGACCTCCAGGGCCCCCGGGACCGGCTGGGCGCGCGGGGCGCGGGTGATCCTGATCTACGCGGGCGCGGAGAGCGTCTTCACCCTGAGCGGGGTCGTCGGCGAGGCGCTGACGCCGAACCGGTTCTACGTCATCCCGTCGTCCGGCCCGCGCGAGATGGAGAAGCGCGAGTACATCCGCGCGGAGCTGTCGATCCTCTCCGCCGTGGACCGGCACGGGGCCGCCCTCGGGGGACTGGCGCCGGCGCGGGTCGAGCTGTCCGCGTCCGGCTTCCGCTGGTACGGCGCTTCGGACGCGACGGCCGGCGAGCGCGTCACCCTGCGGTTCGAGGTCCCGGGCGAGTCGGGCCGGACGATCGGGCTGCCCGCGGACGTGGTTCGAGTCGAGCGGCGGGGCGGCACGGCCGAGGTGGCCGGGCGCTTCGTCGAGATCGGGCCTGAGGACCGCGACACGGTCCTGCGGCTCGTGTTCCAGCAGCGGTACGCGGAGCTGGGGCTCCTGGAGGAGTCCTGACGCACCCGGCCCGCGGCACCGAAGCGACACCGGAGTGAACACATGAGAACCACCGCCGTCCTTCTGCTCCTCGCTTTCGCGCAGGCCCTGGCGTCCGCGCAGGCCCTGGCCCAGGCCCCGGCCGGCACGCCCGCGACCGCGGCCCCGCGCAGGCCGATCGGGATGGCCGACATCATGGCCATGCGGATCATCACCGGCATGGAGGCCAGCCCGGCCGGCCCGGGCGTCGTGATCCAGGTCCAGGAGTACGACGGCGGGGAGCGGTTCGGGAAGGACCTGTGGCTGGTCGGACCAGGGCTTGCCCCGAAGCGGCTGACCTGGGGCGGCACGGTCAGGGGGTCGTTCACCTTCTCGCCGGACGGGCGCGAGGTGGCCTTCGCCGGCGAGCGCGGCGGGAAGCGCGGCATCCACGTGCTGCCGCTCGACGGGGGGGAGGCGCGGACCGTGGCGGAGCTGGCGCTGGACGCCGACAACCTGCGGTGGGCCGGCGGCAGGATCCTCTTCACGGCAGGCGTGTTCCCGGACTGCAAGGCCGACCTCGACTGCACGCGGCAGCGGCGCGCCGCGAAGGCAAAGGGGCCGTCCGCCGCGGTCTATACCGACCTGTACTTCCGGCCGTGGGACTCGTGGCGGGACGGGACGTTCCAGAACCTCCTGTCGGTGGACCCGGCCTCCGGGAAGGTCGAGGCGGTCGCGGTTGGCGCGTTCGACGTGCCCCCGATCCCCTTCGGGGGGCGCGAGGACGTGACCGTGTCGCGCGACGGGACCGTGGTCGTCTATGCCGCGAAGAAGGACAAGGACCTGGCGCTGTCCACGAACACGGACCTGTTCGAGGTCGCGGGGGGGGCGGAGCGGAAGCTGACGCAGAACCCGGCCGCGGACCAGGCGCCCGTGCTGTCCCCGGACGGGCGGCTCGTCGCCTACATGGCCCAGGCGGTGCCGGGGTTCGAGTCGGACCTGTGGCGGCTCAAGGTCTACGACCGGAAGACCGGCGAGATCGTGACCCTCGCGGACGGCCAGGACAACTGGGTGCACGAGTTCGTCTGGGCGCCCGGCGGGGGCGCGATCTACCTGACCATCGAGGAGCAGGGCCACCTGCTGCTCCACCGCGCCGCGCTGAAGCCGGAGAAGAAGGAGCCCCCGCTTCGCCGGCTGTCGGGCCGCCACACGGATCGGCGGCTCGCGATCTCGGGCGACGGCCGGTCGCTCTACTTCACGCGCGAGTCCCTGACCGCCCCGCCGGACGTGTTCGCGATCGACCTGAAGACCGGCGCGGAGACGCGCGTGACGGACCTGAACCGCGAGGCGCTCGCAGGGCTCGCGATGCCGAAGGTCGAGGAGGTGTGGTACGACGGAGCGGACGCGGGCGGCGGCAAGCGGCAGCGCGTCCACGCGTTCGTGGTGAAGCCGGCGGCCGCGGACGCAGCGAAGAAGGCGCCGCTCGTCGTCATGATCCACGGCGGGCCCCAGGGCGCGTGGCTGAACGGGTTCCACTCGCGCTGGACGCCGCTCCCGCTCGCCTCCGCGGGGATGGCGGTCGCGCTTCCGAACCCGACCGGAAGCACCGGCTACGGGCAGGCGTTCGTGAACGCCGTCAGCAAGGACTGGGGGGGGAAGTGCTACCAGGACATCCTGGCCCTGCTCGACCACGCGGCGACGCTCCCGGGCATCGACGCGTCGCGCGCGTGCGCCATGGGCGGGTCGTTCGGCGGGTACATGACCAACTGGATCGAGGGCCACACGGACCGCTTCAAGTGCCTGATCTCGCACGCGGGTTCGTCCGACCTGGCCGCGAAGTACGGCACCACGGACGAGCTGTGGTTCCCCGAGTGGGACATCGGCGGCACGCCCTGGGACAACCCCGACGCCTACGCGAAGTGGTCGCCCGTCACGTACGCGAAGGGATTCAAGACGCCGATGCTGGTCATCCACGGCGCGAACGACTTCCGCGTGCCGCTCGAGCAGGCGCTCGTCATGTTCACGTACCTGAGGCGGCAGGGCGTCGAGGCGAAGCTGGTGGTCTTCCCGGACGAGAACCACTTCGTGGCGAAGCCGCTGAACCGCAAGTTCTGGTACGACACGGTCTCGGAGTGGCTGTCGGCGCACCTGCTCGGGAAGTGAGTGCGCGCGCGGCCGGTCGTGCAGCCGGTCGCGCGGCCGGT
>VGRB01000353.1 GCA_016875475.1 Deltaproteobacteria bacterium | reverse complement strand
TCTGTCCTGCATGAAGCCCTCCGAGGACCAACGTTCGCGGGCGCCTGCGCCCCGGCGAAGTGGTATATTACGGCGCGTTTTCGGCCGAGGCAACGAACGCGGGCAGGCGGGTACGGGCTCGGGTTCGGGCACGGGAGATACTGGAGAGCCGATGAACCTGCTCAAGAAGCTGTTCGGGACCAAGAACGAGCGCGAGCTGAAGCGGATGCGGCCGATCGTGGGCCGCATCGCCGAGATGGAGCCGCGCTTCAAGGCGATGACCGATGGCGATCTGCGCGGGCTGACCGCGCAGTTCCGGGCGCGGATCGCGGGGGGGGAGAAGGCCGACCAGTTGCTGCCCGAGGCGTTCGCCGCGGTGCGCGAGGCCTCCGTCCGGACCACGGGGATGCGGCACTTCGACGTCCAGATGATGGGCGGGATGGCGCTCCACAAGGGGTGGATCAGCGAGATGCGGACCGGCGAGGGCAAGACGCTGGTCGCGACGCTGCCGCTCTTCCTGAACGCGCTCGAGCCGGACCCGAAGGACCAGTCGCGCGGCATGGGCGTGCACCTCGTCACGGTCAACGACTACCTCGCGAAGCGCGACTCCGAGTGGATGGGGACGATCTACAAGGCGCTCGGCATGTCCGTCGGCGTGATCGTGCACGGGCTGACGGACCGCGAGCGGCAGGCGCAGTACGGGTGCGACATCACCTACGGCACGAACAACGAGTTCGGGTTCGACTACCTGCGCGACAACATGAAGTTCTCGCTCGGGGACATGGTCCACCGCTACTACGACTTCGGCGTGAAGAACGGGCAGACCAAGACGTTCAACTACGCCATCGTGGACGAGGTCGACTCGATCCTGATCGACGAGGCCCGGACGCCGCTCATCATCAGCGGCCCGGCCGAGGAATCCAGCCAGACCTACTACGTCGTCAACGCGATCGTGCCGATGCTGCGCCGCGACGAGGACTACGTCGTGGACGAGAAGGCTCACTCGGTGACGCTGACCGAGAGCGGCGTGGACAAGGTCGAGAGGCGGCTGGGGGTCAAGAACCTGTACGACGCGGACAACACCGAGCTGGTGCACCACGTCTACCAGGCGCTGCGCGCGCACACGCTCTACAAGCGCGACGTCAACTACGTGCTCGAGGACAGCAAGGTCGTCATCGTCGACGAGAACACGGGCCGGAAGATGCCGGGCCGCCGGTGGAGCGACGGGCTGCACCAGGCGGTCGAGGCCAAGGAAGGCCTGAAGATCGAGGAGGAGAACCAGACCCTCGCGACGATCACCTTCCAGAACTTCTTCCGCATGTACCGGAAGCTCGCCGGCATGACCGGCACCGCGGACACCGAGGCCGAGGAGTTCGCGCGGATCTACAACCTGGACGTGATGGTCATCCCGACCAACAAGCCCATGGTCCGCAAGGACAACGAGGACGTGGTCTACAAGAACGACCGCGCCAAGTTCATGGCGGTCCTGGACGACATCAAGGACTGCTACGCGCGCGGCCAGCCGGTCCTGGTCGGCACCACGTCGGTCGAGAAGTCGGAGCTGGTCAGCCGCCTGCTCAAGCGCGAGAACATCCCGCACTCGGTGCTGAACGCGAAGAACCACATGCTGGAGGCGCAGATCATCGCGCAGGCGGGCCGCAAGAGCGCGGTGACCATCTCCACGAACATGGCCGGCCGCGGCACCGACATCATCCTGGGCGGCAATCCCGATCTGCTCGCGCGCAACCGCGTCGAATCGCGCGAGAGCGACAAGTTCCACGATCTGGTGGCGGAGTTCAAGGAGACGTGCGGCCGCGAGCGCGTGGATGTCGTGGACGCGGGCGGGCTTCACGTGATCGGCACGGAGCGGCACGAGTCGCGGCGCATCGACAACCAGCTCCGCGGCCGGTCGGGACGCCAGGGCGACCCGGGCTCGTCGCGGTTCTACCTGTCGCTCGACGACGACCTCATGCGCATCTTCGGCGGGGACTCGATCAAGAAGATCATGGACCGCCTGAACGTGCCGGACGACGAGCCGATCGTGCACCGGTGGCTGACGAAGTCCATCGAGGGAGCCCAGAAGCGCGTCGAGGGCCGCAACTTCGACATCCGCAAGAACCTGCTGGAATACGACGACGTGATGAACCAGCAGCGGCAGACCATCTACGGCCTGCGCCGCCGCGTGCTGGAGGGCAGCGAGATCCACCAGATGGTGATGCTCGCGATGGAGCAGGTCGCCTACATGTACCTCGATCGGTACTGCCCGCAGGCGACCAACCCCGAGGAGTGGGACTGGACCGGGCTCGAGAACGAGGTCAAGGCGAACCTGCGGCTCGACCTGGACATGCCGGACCTGACCGCGGAGCCGAAGCAGATCAGCGAGCGCCTGGTCAGGCAGCTCCAGCAGTCGTTCGAGGAGAAGGAGCGCGACCTGATCGACGGCGCGGTCGCGTCGCACCAGCAGCCGGACGCGCCGGAGGGGACCGACCCGGCGGCCACGGACACGTCCGCGCCGAGGTACGACCCGGCCAGGCTCCGCGAGGCGTACGTCCGGTCGTGGCGCTTCCACGAGCGCGACCGGTACCTTCGCGCGATCGACTGGCTCTGGAAGAACCACCTGTACGCGATGGACCACCTGAAGGAGGGCATCTACCTCGAGGCCTATGCCCAGAAGGACCCCAAGGTCCTCTACAAGAAGGAGGGGTTCGAGCTGTTCAAGCAGCTCATCGACCTGATCCACACGCGCGTGGTCGAGGCCCTCTTCCAGACCGAGGTCCGCATGGACGCGAACGCGCCGCAGCAGATGAAGCGGCGGCAGGTGAACATGAGCTACGGCCGCGGGGCGATGGCGCAGCCGGGGCAGGTCCCGGGCGCCGCGGCCGCAGCGGGCGCCCGGCAGCAGGCCGCGTCTCCCGGCGGCGCGTCCGGTGACGGCTACACCGACCCCAAGCTCGGCAAGAGGGCCGGGCCGAACGACCCGTGCCCCTGCGGAAGCGGCAAGAAGTACAAGAAGTGCTGCCAGCCCAAGGAGCTGGCCGAGCGCAAGGCGGGAAGCTCGTTCAGCTAGCGGCCGAGCCGCCATGGCGCGTTACGGGACCTCCGCGAGGACGCGTGCGAGGGACGAGGTTTCGATCGTCGATTGGGCGACGACCGCTTTCCATTCGTCCTCGGTGACCACGCCCGCCGCCAAGGCCGGGCCCGGCTTCAAGAGATCGGCGTAGGCCGAAAGGAACGCCGCCACCGGGTCTCGGGCAGCCTCCGCTGCGGCTTCGGCGACCGCCTCGGCGCGCTTCGCAACGCCCGGATCGAGCTTCTCGAGCAACTCGCGCGCGAGGCGCTCGGTCCAGTCCGAGCGCCCGGTGGGCGTGTCGGGCTCGGGGAGGGCGAGCCCGGCAAACTGCTCGGCGGCCAGCGCCTCCCGGACGACCCTCCAGACCGCGTCATCGAGTTCCCGGGGCGCCACAGGGCGCGTCGATTCGAGATCGACGACGCCGAGCTTCTCCCACGCCAGGAGCAGGGCGGAGGCGTCGTGATGGGACGCGAGACCCGCGGCCTCGATCACCGCCTTCAGGCGAGGCGCCAGGAACGCGACGGCGTCCCGGAGTGCGACGGGCAGTTCGGGTTCCACCTCCACCAGGGAGCCGTGGAGGTTCACCGCACAGTCGAGCCCGTCCCCTTCCACGAGCGCCTCGGCGACCCTTGGCCCATACAGCGCCAGGCCCCAGTAGAGCCCGAGCCCGTTCAACAGAACCTGGACCCACCGAAGGGGCACGGGGGACGCCGGTTCGTTCTCCGCCATGCGGGAGATGGTTACGGCGGCGTTGAAGAACCCGGCCGCCGCGCGGTCGCGCTTCCGGAGGCGAATGCGCGCGATTCCTCCGCGCACCTCGGCGTACACGAGCACCCACCCGGATTCGCCGAAGGACCTTGTCACCATCGTGAGGTTGTCCCAGAGCGCTTCCTGGCGGTTCCTGGCGCTCACGGACGCGAGGCTGGCTCCCACGGACACGCGGCCGAGCCTCGTGATGACCGGTTGCGCGACCGCCTCGACCGTCCCCCCGCCGGGCAGCCTCCGCTGCTGGAGCCACTCCGCGAGCGCGGCCGCGATGTTGTTGCAGTCCACCTCGATGACGCGCAGGTCCGGGTTCTGCCCCTCCGGTCGCGAGGCACTCCACGCGGCGTGCAAGTCGGCCAGGACCTCATGGTAGTATGCCACGCGGCGCACAAGGACGTCGGGCAGCTTGATCTCCGACAGGCAGTCCGCAACCCCCCCGACGGCCACCCTCCAGTCGTGTCGATCCGCGCCGTCGGGCGGCGCACCTATGTAGCCTCGAATTCGGGGCACGAGCCATCCCAGCAGGCTCGGGTCGGGGATCGATGCGGCAGACAACGCGGCCAGGAGAGATGCCGCCGTCTCGATTCGGTTGGAACTCTGCGCCTCGATCTGCTGATAGGCCCGCGCCACGGGGCCGCGAAGCGCCTTTCGCAGGCCTCCTGGTCCCTGTGCCGCCGCAGCCGGCAGGAAGCGGGACATCTGCAGCGCGATCTCTCGGAACCCGCCTCCGATCGACGGGAAGGCCCGGGAGGAGTCCCTGGCTGCGGGCAGCGTCGCGCCCGGGGTCGCGTTGCCGAGCGCGTCCGGACCGCCATCGTCGGACCCGGTTGCCGTGGATGCGACGGACAGCCGCGCCGCCGCGTCCAGGAAACGCAGGATCGGAGGCGACGCCTTGAGCACGGCGTCGATCAGCCATTCCGGCATCGTCTCAGGTGGCGTGCCGACGGACTCGGCCCATCGGCCCCTGAGGTACTTCTCCTCGCGAGCCTGCACCTCGAAGTCGTGCTGCGGGGCGCTCTTCTGATTCTCTTCGGTGAGCGCCACGGCTGGTGCGAACAGGCCGTCTGTGGTCTCGGAGAACTTCTTCTTCGAGATCATGTCGGCGATGCCGCTCATGCCTTTCACTGTCCACCTCCGGTGAAGTCCTCGGGACTCGCGTTCTGGTCCCCGAGCGCGAGCCCGATCGCGTACTTTGCAACCGTCGCGAGGGGCGTGGCCTGGCGCTCCCTCGGTGGCTGGCGCTCCCAGATCCGCCGGAGGGCGCACAGCTTCTCCAGGATCGCGGCTTCAACCTGCCGGATCGTCATGAACGAGGCGTCGCGCTGCCGCAGCCTCTCCATCTCTTCTCGTGCGGCTCCAGCGATCTCGGACCGCTGCTCGTCAGTGAGCCCTTCGGTCTCGGCCCGGATCGACCCGAAGTGCCGGATGAGATACTCCACGTCGGCGGGTCCAAGCGGGTCCAGGTCGAGCCGCAACTGGCTGAAGTACTTCTCCTCGAACAGGGCGCGGACGCGCTTTGCGGCCAACTCGTCGGCCGAGTAGTAGGCCCTGGCGAGTTCCACGCCCGTGCGCTCGCGGAGACCCTCTGGCTTCGTGATCTGCCGCCACTCCTCGGCGCCGATCGCCGAGAGCCTCGATGAGACGTCGAGTTGGGCCCACAAGACCGCTTCCATGGTCGTACGCAGGTCAGGAATGACGTCCGTGGCGAACGGGTCGAAAACCTTCCTATGAATCTGGGGCTCGACGTAGGGCACGATGACCACGAGCCCGTCAATCGATAGGCACCGACGCGCCAGGGTCAGCGCGTTCTGGGCCGCGACGGGGGCGCACCGGTCCATCTCGTCGAGGACGACGATGATCCTCCGATCCAGGTGCCTGGCCATCGCGACCAGCCACGAAAGGCGCCTACGCCAGAGCACGATGCTCGGTTTCGGCGCCAGTTCGACCTCGAGAGCCCCGACCTTCTGGCTGACGCGGAGGCGTCTCACGAGGTCGGTCAGCAGGAGCGTGAGGAGGGGGCGGACCATCCATCCGAGCGGCCAGAAAACCCCC
>VGRB01000352.1 GCA_016875475.1 Deltaproteobacteria bacterium | reverse complement strand
TTTTACCTGGACGAGACCGCCGTGATGACGTCGGGGGCCTACGACGTCGCGGTGTTCGACGTGCTCGGGGACGTGGTCTGCGGCGGGTTCGCGGCGCCTCTTCGCGACGGGTTCGCCGAGAAGGTCGTCATCGTGGTGTCCGAGCAGCCGATGGCGCTGTTCGCGGCCAACAACATCTGCCGGGCGGTCGTGAGCTACCGGCGGAACGGCGTCGTCCTCGCAGGGCTGGTCCTGAACCACGCGACCGGCGGCCCGGGCGACGAGGTCGTGCGCCGGTTCGCGGAGCGGGTCGGCACGCGGGTGCTCGCGTCGGTCGGGCGCGAGCCCGCGATCATGGACGGCGAGCGGCGCCAGTTGACCGTGATCGAGCACGCCCCCGAATCCGCGGCCGCGCTGGCGCTCGCCGGACTGGCCGACGCGATCCTCGCGGTCCGGCCGGCCGAGGTGCCGGCGCCCGAGCCGATGAGCGACAACGACTTCTTCGCGTTCCTGCGGGACTCCGGGGGGTAGTTGCGGGGGGGGGCGGCGACGCCGGGCCTATTTCCAGGACGAGACGAACTCGCACCGCGGACCGAACCTGACAACTCCATCGCGATCCGGGACGCATCCGCGGATGCGCCCGCGCGCCGAAACGCGGATCGGGTCGCTCCACGCTGCGCTTGCGACGGCCCTGCCCGATGCTCTACCATCCGCGCGTCTCGCGAGAGAGGCGACCCCCGATGCGGCTGGTCGTGAAGTTCGGCGGCACGTCCATCAAGACGGTCGGCCGGGTCCGCGCGGCGGCCCGGAACGTCGCCCGGATGTGCGCCGCCGGCAACCAGGTCCTGGTGGTGGTCTCGGCCATGGGCGACGCGACGAACCGGCTGATGCGGCGCGGCCGCGAGGCCTGGGCCGAGGCGCCGTTCGACCAGAACTACCTGCGCCTGCTCGCGACCGGCGAGTCCCAGTCCGCCGCGGTCATGGCCATGGCCCTTTGCGGGGAGGGGCAGCAGGCGGGCGCGATCGGGTTCGACCACCCGCGCTGGCCAGTCGTCGCCGCGCCCGGCCAGACCGCGAACCAGCGGATGAGCGCCGGCAAGGTCAACGACGTGGTGGACGTGCGACTGGACGAGGCGGAGTCGTACGCCCGCTTCTCGTCCGTGGTCGAGCCGATGCTCGCGGCCGGGATGGTCCCGGTCTTCCCCGGCTTCTTCATCCGGGAGGCCGAGGCCGGGCTCGTGACGCTCGGCCGCGGGGGGAGCGACGTGGCGGCGTTCCTGGTCGGGCGCTTCGCCCGCGCGGACGAGGTCGTGATCGTCACGGACGTGAAGGGCGTGCTGTCCGCGGACCCGCGGGTCGTGAAGGACGCGCGCGTGCTCCCGGACATGAGCGCGGAGGTGCTGTCGGCCGTCGCGCACCGCGGCGCGCAGGTGCTGCACCCGAACGCGCTCCGCTACAAGCCGGATTCGGTCGCCGCGCGCGTGGTCCACTTCCGAGACCTGCGCCGCGCCGCGTTCGGCACGCGGATCACGGGCGCCGCGAAGACGCGCCTGACCCTGCACCCGGAGCCGCTGACCCAGGTGCTGCTGTTCCGGCCCGGGCTCGCGTCGCGGACCGGCGTGCTCGGGCAGATCGGCTCGTGGCTGTCGGAGCGGGAGATCCCGATCCACGCGACCACCTCGTCCGACACGGTGGTCGGCCTCTACGTGGAATCCGGGCGCGTGAGCGGCGCGCTCACCGACCTGCACGCGGCGTTCACCGGCCCCGGTCGTGCGTTCGACGAGCTGCTCTCGGTCGGGCCGGTGGCCGAGCTGACCCTGTCGAACCCGGCGTTCGTCGAGGTCCCGGGCGTGATCTCCGCGGTCGCGGACACGCTCGGCCGCGGGGGGCTCGTCATCGTGGAGATGGTGACCACCCACGCGGACGTCGTCGTCTATTGCAGGTGGTCGGACCGCGAGCGCGCGGAGGCCCTGCTGCGCGAGCGGCTCGGGCTCGGGGGCAACGGCCCCCGCGGCACGGCGAACGGCGGCCGGGGAACCGAGGCCTGAGGCATCGGCGGGAGCGACGGAATGGACTACTTCCACCGTGTCGACGGCGATCTGTTCTGCGAGGACCTGCCGGTAGCGGACCTTGCGGCCCGGTTCGGCACGCCGCTGTACGTCTACAGCCGGCGGACGTTCGTCGAGCACTACGAGAAGCTCGACCGCGCGTTCGCGGACGTGCCGCATGCGATCTGCTACTCGGTCAAGGCGAACGGGAACCTTGGCGTCCTCCGCACGCTCGCCTCGCTCGGGTGCGGCGCGGACGTGGTTTCGGGGGGGGAGCTGCACCGCGCGCTGCTCGCCGGCATCCCGCCGGAGCGGATCGTCTACTCGGGGGTCGGGAAGACCGGCGCGGAGCTGGCCGCCGCCGTCGATGCCGGGATCCGCGCGGTCAACGTCGAGAACGTGGAGGAGCTGCGCGTGCTCTCGGAGATCGCGACCGGCATGGGCCGCGTCCAGCCGTGCGCGCTCCGCGTGAACCCGGACGTGGACCCGCATACCCACGAGTACCTGACGACCGGCCGTTCAGAGAACAAGTTCGGCATCCCGCTCGCGGAAGTCGGCGCGGCGGCGGGCCTGGCCGCGACGCTGCCCGCGGTGCCGCTGGTCGGCCTGGACTTCCACATCGGCTCGCAGATCCTGTCGCACGTGCCGTACCAGGCGGCGCTCCGTCAGGCCCGCGAGGTGGTCGAGGACCTGAGACGGCGCGGGTTCGAGATCCGGCACCTGGACATCGGGGGCGGGCTCGCGGTGCGCTACGACCACGAGCGTCCCATGACCGCGGACGAGTTCCACGACGGGATCATCGACCTGGTCCGCGACCTGTCGCTCGCGCTGATCCTCGAGCCGGGGCGCTTCATCATCGGGCCCGCGGGGGTGCTCGTTGCCGAGGTCCTGTTCGTCAAGGAGGCGGGCGGCAAGCGGTTCGTGATCCTGGACGCGGGCATGAACGACCTGATCCGGCCGGCGCTCTACGACGCGGTCCACCGGATCGAGCCGGTCCGGCGGGCGGACGGCGACGCGGCGCCGGCCGACGTGGTCGGCCCGGTCTGCGAGTCCGGGGACTTCCTGGGCAGGGACCGGGCGCTGCCCGCGGTCCGGCGCGGCGACCTCGTGGCGGTCATGACCGCGGGCGCCTACGGCGCGGCCATGTCGTCGAACTACAACCAGCGCCCGCGCGCGGCGGAGGTGCTGGTGTACGGGGCGGACGCGACGATCGTGCGGCGGCGCGAGACGTACGAGGACCTGGTGCGCCTCGAGTCGTAGCGCCCCCTGCGCGCCCGCCCGTTCGTGCACGGCGATGCGCCGCGGCGTGTCGAGCAGGGGGGATGTGACTCCCGGCCCGCCCTCCGGCCGCCCTCGCGAAACCCATCCGCGGATGCGCCCCCGCGACGTTCCCGCTTGCATCTCCCCCGAAATTCGGATAATCTTGATGTTGATGAGCGCGCGACTCGACAATTCGCGTTCGACCCGCTTCGATCGCATGTGTTGTAGCCGGCCGGCGACGTGGGGTACCGTTCGCCCCGCGTGACGCCGGCCTCCACCGACACCATTGGCGGACGGAGACCTGACAACCACGGAGGCACTGACGATGGGAATCCCGGAGAACCGCAAGCCGAGGTTCGAGACGCTCCAGGTCCACGCGGGCCAGGACCCGGCGCCCGGCACGAACGCGCGCGCCGTCCCGATCTACCAGACCACCTCGTACACGTTCGACAGCCCGGACCACGCGGCCCGGCTGTTCGGGCTCCAGGAGTTCGGGAACATCTACTCGCGCATCATGAACCCGACCGTGGACGTGTTCGAGAAGCGCATCGCCGCGCTCGAGGGCGGCGTGGCGGCGCTCGCCGCGTCCAGCGGTCACGCGGCCCAGTTCCTGGCGATCTCGACCATCGCGCAGGCGGGCGACGACATCGTGTCCACGAGCTACCTCTACGGCGGCACGTACAACCAGTTCAAGGTCACGCTCCCGCGCCTCGGGATCGGCGTGAAGCTGATCGAGGGCGACGACCCGGAGGCGTTCCGCCGCGCCATCGGCCCGCGGACCAAGGCGGTCTACGTCGAGACGATCGGCAACCCCCGGTACAACGTGCCGGACTTCGAGGGGCTGGCCGCGGTCGCGCACGAGGCGGGGATCCCGCTGATCGTGGACAACACGTTCGGCGCGGCCGGGTACCTGTGCCGGCCGTTCGACTTCGGCGCCGACATCGTGGTCGAGTCCGCGACCAAGTGGATCGGCGGCCACGGCACGTCCATGGGCGGCGTGCTCGTGGACTCGGGGAGGTTCGACTGGGGGAACGGCAGGTTCCCGCTCTTCACCGATCCGGCGCCGGGCTACCACGGCCTCGACTTCTGGAAGGTGTTCGGCCCGACCGGGCCGTTCGGGAACATCGCCTTCGCCATCCGCGCGCGCGTGGACGGACTGCGCGACCTCGGGCCGTGCATGACCCCGTTCAACGCCTTCCTGCTCCTGCAGGGGCTGGAGACGCTGTCTCTCCGCGTGCAGCGCCAGTCGGACAACGCGCTCGCGCTCGCGCGCCGGCTGGAGCGGCACCCGGCGGTCACCTGGGTCGGTTACCCCGGCCTCGAGAGCCACCCGTACCACGCCCGGGCGCGGAAGTACCTGCGCAACGGGTTCGGCGGCGTGTTCTCGTTCGGGATCCGCGGCGGGCTCGAGGCGGGCAGGCGGTTCATCGAGTCGGTGAGGCTCGCGAGCCACCTCGCGAACGTCGGCGACGCGAAGACGCTCGTGATCCACCCGGCCTCGACCACGCACTCGCAGCTTTCGGCCGAGGAGCAGGCCGCGGCCGGCGTGACCCCGGATCACGTCCGCGTGTCCGCGGGGATCGAGCACGTCGACGACATCGTCGAGGACTTCGAGGAGGCATTCGCGAAGGTGGGCGCGGCATGACGGGGGTGTCGCCCGCGACGCGGTACGCGGACCTCGGCCATTTCGCGTTCGAATCGGGGGCGCGGATCGAGGTCCGGGTCGCGTACCGGACGTGGGGCACCCTGTCCGCCGCGGCCGACAACGCGGTCGTTGTCTGCCACGCGCTGACCGGCTCCGCGGACGCGGACGCGTGGTGGGCCGGGCTCTTCGGTCCCGGCCGCGCGATCGACCCCGACCGCGACTTCGTGGTCTGCTCGAACATCCTCGGCGGCTGCTACGGCACGACCGGGCCCTGGTCGGTCGACCCCGCGACCGGCCGGCCGTACGGGCCGGATTTCCCGCAGCCGACGGTGCGGGACATCGTCTCGGTCCAGGCGGCGCTCGTGCGCTCCCTGGGCGTGCGGCGGGTCAGGCTCGCGCTCGGCGGTTCGCTCGGGGGCATGCAGGCGCTCGAATGGCCGCTGGTCGCGCCGGACCTTGTCGAGGCGGTCGCGCCGATCGCGGTGTCCGGCCGCCACTCCGCGTGGTGCATCGGCCTGTCCGAGGCGCAGCGCCAGGCGATCTTCGCGGACCCGGCGTGGCAGGGCGGCCGGTACGAGGCGGGGGCGGGGCCGCGCTCGGGCCTCGCGGTCGCGCGCATGATGGCGATGTGCACGTACCGGAGCCCGGAGGACTTCGCGCCGAAGTTCGGGCGGCGGCTCCAGGAGCCGGGCGCACCCGGCTTCTACGCGGTCGAGAGCTACCTGCGCCACCAGGGCCGGAAGCTCGTGGACCGGTTCGACGCGAACACCTACGTCGTGCTGACGCGCGCGATGGATTCGCACGACGTGGGCCGCGGGCGAGGGGGGTACGAGGACGTGCTGCGGTCGATCCGCGTGCCCGCGCTGGTCGTCTCGATCCGCTCGGACGTGCTGTACCCCCCCGCGGAGCAGGAGGAGCTGGCCACGCTCGTGCCGCGGGGCGAGCTGGGG
>VGRB01000351.1 GCA_016875475.1 Deltaproteobacteria bacterium | reverse complement strand
GGGGTACCCCGTCGGCGGGGGGACCCCGCGGGTCGCGGCGACGACCTTCCTGAACCCGAACGCCGGCGAGTACCCGAGCTTCTGGTGCTGGCGGGCCGCGCGGTTCGAGCTGCCCGGCGGAGGGGTGTCGTCCACCTTCTTCGAGGGGCTGAAGGCGGGCGTGGACAAGTCGCTGCAGCCGGGCGCGAACTGCCAGGCGTCCACGCGCTGGCCCGTCCCGACCGTCGACACGGGCGGCGGGGAGAGGAAGTGGTGGGAGGAGATGGAATACGAGGCGACGGGCCCCCTCCGCGGGGCGCCTCGAAGACTTGCGGTCGTCGTGCCCGGCGCGATCGTGGAGGAGAACGAGACGACCTACGCGGACGTGGCGTACGCGGAGGGCCGGCCCGAGGACTACAGGAGCGGCAAGGTGCCGATGGCCTTCGCCGGGCACGTCGCGAAGACGAGCGTGAGCGGGCAGCTCCCGGCGGAGGATTCCTCGCTGTGCGCCGGGCTGCCGGACCGGCTCGAGGTCGAGATCGACACGGACGAGCGGGGCAACGAGATCGAGGCCCGCCAGCGCAGGCGGATCGCGTGCACCTCCGGCGCACGGTGCGACTCCGGCACCTGCGTGGACGGGCAGTGCACGGCCACCCTGAAGGTCCGCCGCGACTACGACATGGCGGACAGGCTGGTCCGGACCGTGGTGGACCCGGACGGCTACGCGAACGCGAAGGAGGTCGAGTACGGCCCGGACGGGCAGGTGTCGCGCACGGTCGCGTGGATCGACGACGACTTCGCGGCGGGGGACACCCGGTACTGCCCGACGTGCCCCGCCGGCGTCACCCCCCAGGGCTCGTACGGCCTGACCGTGGACATGCTCTACGACCGGATGGGGCGGCGCTGGGCCGAGGTCGCCCGGGCCCCGGACGCCGAGGCGTTCAGCCTGACGGCGCACGACGCCGGGGGCGGGGTCGTCTTCGAGCTCAGACCCGGGAGCGGCGCGGACGCGGGCTACGTCCGGCAGGTGATATCGGCCATCGAGGCCGACGGCGCCGGCCCGAGGCAGGTCCTCGAGGCGTTCGACGTCCTCGCGATGGGCGAGGCGAACCTGGCGTCCGACGCCGGGTCGGTCGCGCTCGACCCGCGCCTGGTCCTTTCGTCCTTCGATTACGACGCGGACGGCGACGTGGCCGAGGAGTCGGTCACGGACGGCGTCTCTCCGTCCGGCCTCCCGCACGACGACGCGGCCCACGGCATGCGTCGACGGCTGTTCCGGGACCTGGACGGCGCGCTGGTCGCCGCGGAGTCCGCGCGGACCGATCGCACCGACCCGGGCGGGATCGGGCGCATCGTGGAACACTCGGCCTACGACAAGGAGAGACGCCTGACCTCGCAGCGCCGGCTCGACCCGTTCGGGCCTCCAGGGTGCGCCGGCGGCGAGGCCGTGCTCGAGGTCGAGTGGTCCGACTTCACCGCCGACGGCGAGGCACGCAAGGTCGTGACCCGCGGGTACGACGGGGTGGCCGCGCTGGCGGAGGACGGCGTCACGCTCGCGACCCCCGAGTGCAGGCTGGATCGCGTGTTGTCACAGGTCGAGCACGAATACGACCTGCGGGGCCAGCAGGTCCGCACGACCGAGCGCCGGTTCGACCTGTTCGGGGATGCGGCGGACCCCGACGCCGCACCGGCCCGGGTGACGAGGCGCGTCTTCGACCATGCCGGGCGGGTGGTCGAGAGCTTCGTCGAGGGCAAGGGGGGCGGGAGGCTCGACCGGTGGCGGGCCGTCCACGCCTTCTTCGGTCCGCAGTGCTGGGAGGCGGGGCTGGTGGACGCCGACGGCGGCGAGACCCCGATCCGGAGCGTGGCCACGAGCTTCACGAGCGGCGGCGACGTGGCCGGACGCGTCGAGACGCACCACGATCCGGCCGCCCCGGTCACGGTCGCCTCGGCCTACGAGTGGGACGTGGTGGGCCGGCTCGTTCGCGAGATCGACGCGGTTGGACAGGTCAGGCAGCGGGCGCTCTACGACAGCCAGGACCGGGTCCGGGCGGTCGCGGACGAGCGGGACAGCTGGGAGGAGACGCGCTACGACGGGCTCGGGAACGTGGCCTACAAGGCATTCGTGACGCTCGTGAACGGGAGGATCGAGCATCGGATGACGCACCGGGGGAGCTTCCTCGTGGCGGACCAGGCGCTCTTCAACGGGCTGGCCCGGGACGCCAGGGCCTACCAGTACGACGCGCACGGGAACCAGGCGCGCACCCTCGTCGGAGGGGGGGAGTTCCCCGAGTACGCGGAGGAGCTGCGGAACGAGGAGGGGCAGGTCCTGCGCAGGGTCGCGCCGAGCGGCGCCAGCACCCGGACCACGTACGACGCGCTGGGGTCGCCGGAAGGGCTCGAGGTGACGAGCCCGGGCCTGGGTTCCTCCTACAAGCTGCCCGCCACCCTGCGGAACCGGTTCTTCGTGAATGCCGCCCGGCTCCAGTGGCGCCACGACGCGCTCGGTCAGACCACGATGGCGCGCAACCTCGGCCAGGACGGGACCCCGATCTCGACGGTGCTGCTCGCCTGGGACTCGCACGGGAATCGCCGCACGGACGAGACGCGGGGGCACGAGGCGGCCGGCCTCGTCCGCAACGACACGAGCGGGTTCGCCCAGCCGGTCACGTTCGTCCACCGCGCCAAGGCCACGTACGACGACCGCGGCAACATGGTCGGCCTCGACTACGGGCCCGGGTCGTCCTCGGCCGTGAAGCTGTCGTACGAACACGACGACGCAGGGAGGCTCGTGCGGATCGGCGCCGGCCAGCGCGCGGGATCGGGCGGCCAGTTCAACCACGTGTGGCTGGACCACGTGACGTACGCGTGGAAGGGGGCGCTCCCGGCCGGGCGGGTCTCCGCGATCGGGGCCGAGAACCAGGCGCTCCTGCGCTTGACCACGCTGTACGACCACGACGTCCGAGGGCGCAGGTACCGCGTGCGGCACTTCATGCCCGAGGAGCTGAAGGTGTTCGAACACCGCAAGTACTTCCGGCGCGGCGACGAGGCGTTCAGCCGGGCCGCGTACTTCAAGGACGGGGAGGAACAGGGCGACCTCGGGAGGCTCATCGACGAGCGGACGGTCGTGGGAGGGAGCATCCTCGCGGACGACCTGCCCATGAGCTTCTTCTCGCCTCTCGACCAGTACGACACCTACGACGACACGAACCCGCTGGATTCGACCTACACGGCGTTCCTGCACGACGCGCACGGGAACGTCACGGGCAACGTGACCACGTCGTACGGTGCGTTCTCCGGGACTGCGAGCGTGCAGGCCGACTGGCGGAAGCTGGAAGGCGACCGGATGCGGAGCAGGCAGCAGCTGACGTGGAAGACCGAGGAGCAGGGCACGACCTGGGATCCCTCCGCGAGGGTGATCGCGGCGACCCACAGCGTGCTCGGCTGGTCCGACGAGGGCTTCGAGGCCCCGGGGAGGTCGGCGATCCGGAGGGTCTCGCACTACCGGCTGAAGGACCCCGGCATCAAGTTCTGGAGCCACGGCGGCCTGGTCCTGTCCGGCGACGGCACGCTCGGGGGAAAGGAGCCGGGAACGGCCGTCGCGGACCTCGCCTACACCCGGAGCGGGCTCCCGGAGCACGACGGATTCACGCGACTCGACTGGCCCAAGACGGACGGGATCCGCCACCGGTTCCGGTTCGACGCCTTCGACCAGCTCGTCCTCGTGGAGGGGTTCGAGCCCGGGGCCTGTTCCGCGGGCGGACCGGTCAACGACGGCGCGACGCCGGTGGCGGACCGGCTGCGCATCGTTTGGGACGCGCTGGGCCGCCGCATCCTGGCGGACTACGTCCTGCCGGAGGACTGCGACGCGGTGCAGTCGTTCCTGGACAACGAGCGACCCAGGATCCTCCAGTACTTCGGGGACGCGCTGCTCCAGGAGACCCTGGGCTCCAAGAACGCCTTCTCGCCCGACGGCCTGGCGAGCTACGTCTATGGTCCCGGAGACATGCCGTACGCCGGGGTCGTGTTCGACGACCCGTACGGGACGGACGACGACTACCTGGTGCTCGACGACGCAGACGGGGCCTCGTCCGCGGTCTGGGACACGCGGAACGCGACGTTCAAGCGGCCCGGCGTGCCGGCGGGGGACGCGGACATGGGGACCGGGGGGGAGCGCGTCCAGTGGACGTTCGAGGGGAACTCGTCGGCGTGGTTCAGGCCGTACTCGACGCTGCGGGTGACCCCCAACTTCGCCTGGGCGATGCAGCAGGCCGCGCCCGGCCAGGAGCGGCTGGGGTTCGGGCAGCTCGGCTACGCGTGGGGCGCCGGGATGACGTTCGACCTGATCGCCGACAGGGAGGGACAGCGCAGCCGCGTGGCGGACTGGACCTTCCCCGGAGCGGTGAAGTGGCTCGGCAGGATGGCGGTCGGGTCGGTCCTGGACGGCCTCCTGGGCTGGGTCGGCGTCCTCAAGTCGGCGAAGAGGCTGGGAATGGGCGTCTTCGACGGCGCGTCGGCCGCCTCGCTGAAGCGTCGCGGCTGGCAGCTCGGCAAGTCGATCGGCGCGGTGATCCAGGACATGGCCCTGGCCGCGTTCACGGCGGGGGTCGGCAAGGTCGCGACGACCGCGATGCGGACGACGACGCGGGCCCAGGCCCGTGCGACCGCGCGGGCCGCCGGCCTGACCATGCGCGAGGTCGAGTCCTTCGAGGCGGCCGCGCGGAAGATGGGTGGCGACCTCACCGTCGGGGTCAGGAGCTTCGGCACGAAGGCGATGAGCCGCAGGCTGAGCGTGGCCAAGGGGCTCCTCGCCAAGCCGCTGTGGGAGAAGGGCAAGACCGGCGCGGACGCGACGCGGCTGTGGGACCGCGGGCCGGATCGCGCCACGAGCCGCATGCCGAAGATGCGGGTCGTCGCCGACATCGATCTCTCGCACGTCGTTCACAACGGCAGGCCCGTGCCTCGGGACGCCGTGGAGTTCCGCCGGGCGTGGCGCGGCGCGTACCGCGCCCTGCCCGGCCGCAACAACCCCGGCATCAAGCACGGCCCACACGTGGACCTGGCGCACGTCAGGGTCGGCGACCTCACGTTCGCCCCCGGCCGAGCGAGGCCCATGGCGGAACGGTTCAGCGACCCGTCGCAGATCGACGGGCTGTTGAAGAAGATCGGCCCGCCGAAGAAGATGTTCACCCTGGAGTTCGCGGCCCTCCGCAACGGCAAGGGCAGCCGCCTGGCCGCGGTTCGCGAGGTGGGGATGATCGAGAACCTCTCGCTGGTGCGCGCGAGCGCGCCGGACGGCGGCTGGCCCCGCTGCTGGTACACCGAGACCGTGAAGTCCTACTCCGATGACTGGGTCAAGTGGGCCAGGGAGGTCATCCTTCCCCAGGTCGTCACCACCTCCTGGCAGGACTTCGCCCGCGAGTTCGCCGAGGAGGTCAGCGACACGATCAGGGCCTCCAGGTGAGGGCACCGCGGCGGGGGGAACGCAGAGGAGCGACTCGTCACGACGAGGTACGAGAGGACGTTCTTGGGGCACTCGACGCGCACTGCGCCATCGTGATCGGGTCGACCAGGACACGGGAGCCGGACGGAGCCTGCGCAGGGTGTCGCCACTCGTAGCCGTGGTGGACGCCACCGATTCGAGGGAGCGCCACGACGGTCGCGCACGGTATCGCGGCCATCCAGGTAGCGCTGCGATTTCCGACGGACGGGGTATTGGCTAGCGACAGCCGGCCGCGCACGAGCCCATGCCGGACGTCGATATCGAGCCTGCGACGGACCGACCGTCACGGCGTGCACGAACCGCCAAGCGGACGCCACCCGAGCGCCGTGCCCGCGCCCAGCGTGATCGTGCCCTGCATCCTGCCCGTCCAGTACGCCGCGCCGAAGTCCGCGGCGGAGATCCGGTTCGCGAGGCTCCAGAGCGTCCCC
>VGRB01000350.1 GCA_016875475.1 Deltaproteobacteria bacterium | reverse complement strand
TCGAGTGCTTCTTCATGGCCAAGAAGGGCTGCACGTTCGCCGGCGGCACCTGCCACGAGATCGTGCAGCAGTGCGAGGGGTGCGGTCACGTCCTGACCGTCGAGTCGAAGAAGCTCTGCAAGGCGTACCCGGACCCCGCGGCCAAGTGGCAGTTCGGCGCGTGCAACCTCGCGACCCACGTCCAGCGGAAGCTCCAGACCGAGACCAAGAAGGTCAACCCGCTGAAGGCGTCCAAGAAGGCCGCCACCGGCAAATAGCGTCCCTCCCGGCCACCACCTCGTCCGTCCCCGTACCCGAGCGCGAGCCCGAGACCGAGACCCGAGCCCGAGTACCCCCCCCGCCGGCTTCCGATTCACAACTGTAGAAGACGTCGCCCGCGCGGTGACGTGGCATGTCACTCCAACGTGCAGCAGGGCGGCGTCTTCGGCCCGGAAGCCGGCGGGTGGGGCTTGCCTATTGCTTCGGCGTGGCGGGAGCAGGCGCAGGAGAGGGCTTCGCCTCGCCCGCCGTCTTCTTCTGGAACACGACCTTCCGCTCGACCCGCCAGACCTTCTCGTTCTTGGCCACGGCCACGAGCTTCCAGTCCTCGGGCTTGATCGTCAGCTCGACAGGCGCGAGGTCGGACGGCAGCGCGGTCAGCGTGATCTTCTGCTCCTCTGTCCGCTTGACCGAGTGCACGACCAGCGTCTTCCCGTTGTCCGAGAACGCGTGCTCCTCCCACTCCTCGCCGTTCACGCGCAGCCGCGCGTAGTCCGACGAGAGGGAGATCCGCACCTCGCCCGTCTGCACGTCCTCGGGGCTCGCCGTCTTCTCGCCTTCCTGCGCGAACGCGCCCGCGGCCGCGACGAGGACCGCGGCGCCGAGGATCCAGGCAACCGGCCTCATGTCACACCTCCTTCGCGGGCCCACCCCCGCGTTGCGAAAAGCGACCGACGGCCCGGATCCTAAGGCACGGATCCGGCCGTGTAAACCCTCGCCCCCACCGCGGGCCGACCCGCGGCGCGCAGGATGCCCAGCACCCCGGACCGGTCCGGCGGGAGCAGGCCCGACAGGTCCGACAGCACGCGCGCCGCGTCGCCGCCCGCGAGCGCGACCCGGGCCGCGGCGACGACCTCGTCGTCCCGGCCGGCCAGCGCGGCCGCGGCGGCCGCGGGGGGGGAGACCCCGATCACCCGGTCCACCAGGTCGCGCGCGGCGGCGGGCCGGTCCGGCCACCCGTCGAGGGTCATCCTCACCCAGTCCCGCACGGCCGCCGCGGCCTCACGCCGCCACGCGGCCGGGTCCGCGGCCTCGGCCAGGGCGGCCGTCACGACCTCCGGCGGTACGCTCGCGCGCCACGCGCAGGCCAGGATCGCGGGCACGGCCGACGGGCCGGCCGACGCGGCGCGTAGCAGCCCCCCCGGCCGCCCGCCGCCGCAGTCGCTCCCGGGCGGAGGCGGGGGCGGTCCGCCCCTCGGCGTGCCCGCGAGCGCGAGCCCGATGCGCGCGGCGTCCGCGAGCTGCGGCGGGGTCCCCCGCTCGGCCGCGGCCAGCCGCTCGAACGCGCGCGGCGACCCGTCGACCCCGAGCAGGACCAGCGCCGTCGCCGCGGCCTGGAGATTCCGGGTGTCCGAAGACGCCTTCACCAGGAGGTCCGTCCCGCCGAGCGCGGACGCCGCGAGGACCGCCGCCGGCCGGGACTCCGGCGGGAGCCGATCCCAGACGGCCGCCACCCCGGCCAGGGCGTCCGGGCTGCCGGTCCGCGCCAGGCTCGCGATCTCGGCCGCACCGAGCGGCGCCTGGTCCTCCACCGATCGGCGGAGGATCGCGTACAGGCTCCCCTTCGGGTCCGCCGCCGTCAGCGAGGCGACCACCTCCGCGCGGAGCGCGGGGTCGGAGGTCGCGAGGGCGGCCTCGAGCGCCTCGCGGACCGATCCGGCGGCGGTGCCGGGCGACCGCGAGAGGGCGAGCAGCCCCTTGACCGGGGCGTCGTGCGGCGGCGAGGGCTCACGGAGGACGGTCGCGGCCAGCGCGGCGACGAGGTCGGCCGTCGGGCCGGACGCAGCGAGGTCGGACACCGCGGCCAGGGCCGCGGGCACGGTCCCCGCCCGCGACCGCTGGAGGGCCGTCGCGACGAGGCGGACGGCGGCTTCCCGGTCCCGGATCGCGGTCGCCGCCCGAAGCAGCATCGAGACCGCGGGCGCGGACGGGCGGCCGATCGAGGTCACCAGGTCCGTCCCGCGCTGCACGTGTCCGGCCGCGGCGGCCCGGTCGCCCGCGGCGAGCGCCACGGTCGCCAGCGCGGCCTCCCGCAGCTCGGCCGCCGGGATCGCGGCGGCGGCATCGCGGGCGCGGCGCGGGTCGCCGGCGACGATCGCGGCCGTCCAGGCGGGCGAGATCACGGGGACCGACGACGGCGCGACCGCCGGGGCCGGGGTGGCGTCGGCGGGGAGGCCGAGCCGGGCCGCTCCGCTCCGCGGTCGTGCGGGCGGTGCCTGTGGGTCGCGCTGAGCGGCCGCAGGCCCTTTTCCGGGCAGCCCCTGCCCGGGCAGGGGCTGCCCGGGAGCGGGGGCCTGCGTCGCGGCGGGAGGACGGTTCGCGGCCGAGGGTTGGTCCGCGGCCGGCGGCTGCGTCGCGGACGGGGGCTGCGGGACGGGCGGCCGGGCAACCTGCTCCGGCCTCGGCGAGAGCGAGGACAGCCTGGCCCGCGCCGACGCGTCCCCCGGAGCGGCCTTGACGAGGCGCTCGTACGCCCGGATCGCGGCCGCGCGGTCCCCGAGGTCGATCGCGGCCTCGGCGAGCACCCTCAGCTCGGCCGCGGACGGCCGGTCCGCGGCGACGCCGGCCGCGTCCCCGGCGAGCGTCGCGAGGCGGCCCGACGTGCGGAGCACGGCCGCGTACAGCGCCATGGCGGCGTCGCGGGCCGGCCCCGGAGGCGGAGCGGGCCGGAGCGCGTCCTTCAGGACTGCGGCGGCCTCCGCGACGCGGCCCGCGGCCCTGAGCGCGCGGGCGTGCCCGACCGCGACGGGCGTCGCGGCCCGCGGCTCGTCGCCGGCGGCGCGGCCGGCCGCATACCGCAGCGCCTCGTCCGACGAGGGCGCGCGGACCGGCTTCGCCGCCGCGGGCTTCCCGGCGGGCGCGGTCTTCCGCGGCGTCCAGTCGTCCGCGCGGGCCGGGCACGCCCACGCCAGGACGAGGCAGGCGAGGATCGAACGGAACCGCATCGGGGCCTCCGGGCCGTCCGGCAGGTTCGACGCGCGGACGGGTCCGCGTATTCTGCCATGGCCGGGGGACGGGACGGAGGTGCCTCCCCGCATGCGCGCGAACCATTTTGCGCGCCCGCGGGGGTTCTGTTAGGATTCCTTCGGCCGGTCAGGGCGTCCCAGGGCGGATTCGGACTCCCGGCCGGACCGCTCGGGAGGGTCGGGGAGGGCCCGCTCGCCGCACCACGCGGAGACGGGACCGAGCCGCCGTCGCGAGGGGAAGGGGAAGCCAGATTGCGTCGAGGGGAGGTCCCGCGATGAGGAACGCATTCCTGAGTGCGTCGGTGGTCGTCCTGTGCGCGAGCTTCCTGGCGTGCGGGACCGGGGGGACGCAGCCCCCGGTGGACAACGACGTCGAGGAGGTCGGCGACGACGTCGAGGACGTCGCGCAGGACGGCGCGGCGGATGCGCCGGACGCCGCCGACCCCGCGCCGGGCGACGAGGCCGTCGCCCCGGACGAGGCGGAAGTCCCCGATACTACGGACCTCCCGGGTGACGAGGCGACCGTCGAGGTCGAGCCGGACTCGCCGGTCGAGACCGACGCCCCGCCCGAGTGCGTCGAGGATTGTCCCTGCAAGAAGGACTCGGACTGCCCCTCCGAGGACGCCTGCAACGTCGGCCGCTGCGAGCTGGCCTGCAACGCGTCGAAGCCCTCGTGCCTGGACGGGTTCGGCAAGTGCCACCCCGAGCGGCCGGGCTGCCTGTCCGAGGACGGGACCTGCACCACGCTCGCCCCGGACTGCGACGACGGGTTCAAGTGCACGCTCGACGGCTGCGACCCCGCGTCCGGCGGGTGCTTCCACCAGTACGACCAGGGCGGCTGCGAGGAGGTCGCGTGCACGAAGGCGACCGAGGCGGCGGCGTGCGCCGCGCACCCGGCCGCGACCCCGTGCAGCCAGAAGCGCTGCGTGCCGTGCCCGGTCCCGGTGGAGCCGTTCCTCGACTACTTCGACTGCCCGGACACGGGCATGGTCTGCCAGGTCAGGCCGTGCGACGGCTGCGACGACGGCGACGCCTGCACGGTCGACTCGTGCGACTCGACGGGCAAGGTCGCGAACGCGCCGGTGGAGTGCGAGGACTACAGCAACTGCACGCTCGACGAGTGCCTTCCGTGCGAGGGGGACGGCTGCCTGGCCTCGCCGTTCCGGTGCGTGTTCACGCCGAAGACGGCCTGCATCGAGTGCCCGCCGATCTCGAACTGCGAGGCGAACGAGCCGCCGTGCATGAAGACGGTCGCCTGCACCGACGACGGCTGCGCCTTCGAGAAGGTGTCGTGCGACGACCAGGACCCGCAGACGATCGACTGGTGCGACCCGACCCAGCCCGAGGAGATGCAGTGCGTCCACAAGCCGATCGGCATGGACCCTTGCGGCGATGAGACGCCCCCCGGCGAGACCAGCGACGAGTGCGGCGACGACAACCTCTGCACGCTCGAGTGGTGCGTGGACCTCTGCAAGGACCGCGACGTGGACCCGCCCTGCGAGGCGGAGGAACGCCGGCTGTTCTGCCGCGGCGCCGAGGACCCCTGCGTGGACGACGACCCGACCACGGTGGACGGGCTGTGCGACCCGGCGAAGGGCTGCGTGTTCCCGAAGGTCCCGGTCAAGTGCGACGCGGGGAAGTGCGACGACGGCAACCCCTGCACGATGGAGCACTGCGACGAGGCGAAGAACGAGTGCGTCGTGGACGGGCTCAGGACCTGCGCCGGCGCCGCCCCCTGCACGTCCGACACGTGCGCGCCCGAGACCGGGTGCGTCCACACGCCGGTGTGCAAGTGCCTGGAGGACATCGACTGTGCGCTGCTGCCGTGCCTGACCGCGACCTGCGTGCCGGACGCGTTCGGGATCAAGACCTGCAAGTACGCGTCCGCGTGCGACGACGGCAACAACTGCACGCTCGACTTCTGCTCGGAGACCGGCTGCATCCACAAGCCCGGGCCGTGCGTCTGCGACCCGACCAAGGGCGCCGCGGACTGCGTCCTGCCCGACGCGTGCACGGTCGCCGCGTGCGACCCGGCGAGCCGCACGTGCTCGTTCGCCGCGAAGGACTGCAAGGACCAGGACGCGTGCACGCTCGAGTACTGCGACCCGGTGCTCGGGTGCCGGCAGCCGATCGACCCGAAGTGCGTCTGCACCAAGAACGAGGACTGCGACGACGACGACCTCTGCACGGAGGAGCACTGCGACAAGGACGCGCTCCGGTGCGTCTATTCGAAGACCCCGTGCGTGGACGGCGACGAGTGCACCTACGACGGCGTCTGCGACGCGGCGAAGGGCTGCCAGTTCCCGAAGAAGCCGTCGAGCGAGTGCCAGCACTGCTCGTCCGGCCAGCTCTGGCAGTGCATCCCGTTCGACAAGTGCCACGTGGCCGCGGCCTGCGACACGTCCAAGGACCCGAAGGGCGTCTGCGTGTTCGAGGAGCTGCCGTGCGGCGGCGGGAGCAACCCGTGCATCACGGGCAAGTGCAACCCGGCGACCGGCGGGTGCGACTTCGTGCCGACGCCGACGGACGACGGCGACCTCTGCACCGTCGATTCGTGCGACGAGTTCGCGGGCGTCGAGCACGTCGAGAAGTACTGCGGCGACGGGAACCCCTGCACCGACGACTACTGCGACCCGCTCGACGGCGACTGCAAGGGCGCGCCGAAGGCATGCGACGACCACGACGTCTGCACGGTCGACGACTGCGACCCGGGCTCCGGCGT
>VGRB01000349.1 GCA_016875475.1 Deltaproteobacteria bacterium | reverse complement strand
TTTTGGGGGCGCCCCCGCGCGGCGAAGCCGCGCAGGGGGAGCCGCCCAACGGCAAGGAGGCCCGACGATTTGGGGCGTTCCGGCATATGGTAGGATGCCCCGCATGAACGACCCGGACCTCGCGACCGCCGCCGCCTCCGTGGCCCACGAGCTGCGCGGCGACCTCGGCGTGATCCGCAACTGCGCGTGGCTCGTCCGGCGCGGGGCCGGCCTGCCGCCCCAGGCGGACGAGTGGCTCCGCACCATCGAGGCCCGCGTCGCGGCCGCGCAGGGGCTCGTGCGCGACCTCGGCGACCTCGCGCACCCGCCCGCGATCGAGCCCCGCGACGTCGCGCTCGCGCCGATCCTCCGGGACGCGGCGGACCTCGTCGCGCTCGAGCTGACCGGCGTCGCCGGCGTCGAGGTCCGGACCGACTGCCCGTCCGACCTCCGCGCGCGGCTCGACCCCGAGGCCGCGTCGCGCGCGGTCCGCAACCTCGTCCGGAACGCCGTCCAGGCGCTGGCGGCGCGCGGCGGCGGGATCGTCGCGACCGCGGCCCGGGATTGCGGCGACCTGGTCCTCGCCGTCGCGGACGACGGCCCCGGCCTGCCCCCCGACCTCCCGGACCCGTTCAGGCCCTTCGCGACGGGCCGCAAGGACGGCACCGGCCTCGGGCTCGCGATCGTGCGGGCGATCGTCGAGGCCCACGGCGGCCGCGTCGAGGCCGGCAGCGCGCCCGGGGGCGGCGCCGCGTTCGTCCTGCGCTTCCCGGGCGCGGCGAGCGGCTGCCGGGAGGGGACATGAGCCCGTACCGCCGCAGGCGCCCGCGCCCCGCCCCCCGCGTCCTCGTCGTGGACGACGACCGCACGCTCGCCGGGACCGTCGCGGCCATCCTCGGGGACGCGGCCGAGGTCGCGACCGCGGCCACGGGCGAGGAGGCGATCGAGGAGGTCCGCCGCCACCCGCGGGGCGTCGCGCTGATCGACGTCATCCTGCCCGACATCGGCGGCATGGACCTGATGCGCCGCATCCGCGAGGTCGCGCCCGACGTCGCGGTGGCGATCCTGACCGGGAACGCGACCCTCCACGGCGCGATCGACGCGCTGAATCACGGCGCGCGCCGCTACATCCTCAAGCCGTGCGACCCCGACGAGCTCCAAGCGATCGTGCGGGACCTGATCGAGCGCCAGGAGCTGGAGCAGCGCTCGCGCCTGTACCTGAGGCGCCTCGAGGTGCAGAACGGACTGTCCGAGGCGCTCTCCGCCGCGCTCACCCCCGAGGACGTGGCCCGCGCCGCGGCCGAGGCCGTGTCCGCGCTCGGCGAGGTGCGCACGGTGGTCGTGCTCGCCGGGGGGGATTCCGCCGGCGTCGGGGTGCCCGGCGGGCTCGGCATCCCGACCGGGGCGGGCCCGACGCTGCGCCCGCTCGCGTCCGTCGGCATGGACGACGACACCGTCGCCGCCCTGGCCGCGATGCCCGAGGTGCGCGACCTCGCGACCGGCGGCACCTCGGACGTCCCGCACATGGCGGTCATCCCGGGCGGCCCGGCGCTCGGAACCGGCGTACCCGCGCTCGCGCTGTGCCGGCTCAGGGGCAGGACCAGCGTGCTCGGCGTGCTCGCGGCCGCGGTCAGCGGCGAGACCGCGATGGACGAGCACCACTGGGACCTGCTGATCGCCATCTCCAACTGGGTCGGGCTGGCGCTGGAGCGCGCGACCCTGTACCGGCGGCTCGAGGTGGCGTACCAGGAGGTCAAGAACGGCGAGCGGCGCGTGGTCCAGGCCGAGAAGCTGTCCGCGGTCGGCCGGCTGGCGGCCGGGCTCGCCCACGAGGTCGGCACGCCGCTGAACATCATCTCCGGCCGCGCCGAGTACCTGCTGCGGGACGCGGCCGGGAGCCCGAAGCTGGAGCAGGGGCTGAAGGTCATCGTGCAGCAGATCGAGCGCATCTCGCGGCTGATCGGGCAGGTGCTCGACTTCTCCCGCGAGTACGGCCCCGTGCGCTCGCCGGTGGACCTCTCCGGCGTGCTTGCCGCGATCTCGCCGCTGCTCGATACGCGCCTCGGCAAGGCGGACACCGACCTCGAGGTCTTCCTGCAGCCGCGCCTGCCGCGGGTGGCGGCGAACTTCAACCAGATGCAGCAGGTCTTCCTGAACCTCCTGATGAACTCGATCGACGCGATCCAGGCCGACCCCGAGATGGCGCGCACGAAGGGCCGCGGGCGGGTCACGATCCAGGCCGAGCCGGTGCCCCGCGCCCGCAAGGTCCGCGTGACCGTCGAGGACAACGGCCAGGGCATCCGCGAGGAGCACCTCGACAAGGTCTTCGACCCCTTCTTCAGCACCAAGGCCGTGGGCAGCGGGACCGGGCTCGGGCTGGCCGTGGTCTACGGGATCGTGACCGAGCACGGCGGCACGATCGAGGTCGAGAGCCGCTGGGGGATCGGCACCGCGGTGCACTTCACGCTGCCGATGGAAGGGGTCTGAAAGCCCGGAAACGCCGGCAGCGGACCCCCGCTACAGACTCGGCGTGGGAGCGACCATCAGGAGCGCCTTCAGGTCGTTGTCGGTAAGCCTGATGCCCGCCCCGGCGAAGTAGTCGCGGCGGTCGTTGGCGATGTCGTCCACGCCGGCCGCCACGTAGAAGTGCTTGAAGAACTCCCACGACCACAGGAACTTCAGCCGCGGGTAGCGATCGGCGTTGAAGTCGAACAGGTCGAAGCCGAACCGCAGCGAGTCCTTGAGGAACGCGAGGTCGAGGCCCAGGCCCCCCGTGCTCTCGATCAGCCCGAACCGCCCGGTCAGCGCGAAGACGTCCGGGAACGGGTCCCAGCGCTTCGCGAACTCGAGGCTGAACTTGATCGCGTCGCTCGTCTCGGTGACGCGCTCGAAGTACTCGGGCGGCCGGTTCGTGTCCGACGTCAGGACGGTGCGGTCGGTGACCGACGTCCGGCCGCGCGGGTCGAAGACCAGCTCGATCAGGTAGTACTTGTCGCGCGACGGCTCGAACCGCAGCGAGAAGTAGTTCTTCACGGCACGCGAGTGGATGTTGTACTCGGTCCGGAAGCCGACCTCGGTCTGCAGCCGCGTCACGCTCTTGACCAGGCCGCCGACGTCCGAGACGACCTCCTCGGTCTTGCGGACCACGGTGTCGTCGTTGACCAGGCGGCCGATCGCGCCCTGGCCGGAGTCGATCTTGGCGGTGATGCCGGCGAGGCGCGTCGTGGCCTCGGTCAGGTTGTCGAGCGTGGTCTGGATCTTGGCCTTCGTGCCGGCCCCGCTCGGGTCGTCGGCGAGCATCTCGCGGAGCTGGCCCGTGATGACCTCGACGTTGCGGACCGCGGCCGACAGCGAGTCCGACGACGACCGCGAGAAGCGCGCCGCGTCGGACGAGAACCGGTCCACGTTCGCAATGATGCGGCCGATCCGCCCGCCCCCGGCGCCCAGCTCCATGTCGACGAACCGGCGCACGCTGTCCGTCATCTTCGCGATGTCGCCGGCCGCCCGCTGGGCGTCGATCGCGATCCGCTCCAGGCGCGCCTGCCCTTCCGGGCCGCCGAGCACCGCGGACACGCTCCCAGTGATGACCCCCACGTCGTCCGCGATCTTCTGGATGCGCGGGAAGATGTCGGTCGCCCGCTCGAGCTTCGACGCGAGCGCCATGATCCCGGACTCGCCGACCACGTTCCGGATCTCGTCGCCCTCGCCGAGGATCGCCCCCTCGAACCCGGGCGATATCTCCAGGTAGTAGTCGCCAAGCATGGTCGTGGTCCGGCGCGTGATGGTCGCGCCGTTGCGCGCGGTCCCGTCCGGCAGCGGCACGCCCTGGTGGAGCGTGACGCCGTCCTTGACGCGGATCGTGACGCGCGCCTTGGTGACGCCCCCCGGGCCCGTGGCGAGCTTGACCGTCTCGATGGTGCCGATCGGGATGCCGGACGTGGTGACGCGCGAGTGGCCCGCCAGCCCCGACACGTCGTCGAAGTCCGCGAACACGCGGTAACCACTGCCCTCGGGGACGACCGCCTTCCGGACCGTGCCGAACAGCAGCACGAACACGACGACCGCGCCGACGCCCGCGAGGCCGACGAGGAGCGGGGCGCGCCACCGCTTCATGCGTCACCAGGGGGCTCGAGCGGGCCCGTCCCGGACAGGTAGATGAACCGGCGCACCACCTCGACCCGGCTGTTCCGGACTTCCTCGGGTGGGCCCTGGACCAGGACCTTGCCCTCGAACAGCATCGCGACCTTCGACGCCATCCGGAAGGTAGAGGCCATGTCGTGGCTGACCACGATCGAGCTGACCTTCAGCTCGCGCTGCGCGGTCAGGATCATCTCCTCGACGTTCTCGCACATGATGGGGTCGAGCCCGGTCATGGGCTCATCGTATATCACGATTTTCGGGTCCAGGATTGTGGCGCGCGCCAACCCCACGCGCTTCCTCATCCCCCCCGACAGCTCCGCGGGGTACTTCTCCTCGATCCCGAACAGCCCGAGCTGGTTCAGCCGCGCCGAGACCATGTCCGCGACCTTGCGGCGCGGCAGGTGCGCGTGCTCGACCAGCGGGAAGGCCACGTTGTCGAAGACGGACATCGAGTCGAACAGCGCGGCGTGCTGGAAGAGCATCCCGAACTTCCGCCGCACCCAGACCATGTCGCGTTCCGACCGCTTCGCGATGTCGTCGCCGTCCACCAGGATCGCGCCCGCGTCCGGCTTCAACAGGCCGATCATGTGCTTGATGAGCACGGACTTGCCGCAGCCCGACGGCCCGATCACGACCGTGATGCTGCCGTCGTCGACGTCGATGTCGACGCCGCGCAGGACGTGGTTGTCGCCGAAGGACTTGTGGACACCGCGGACGGAGACGATTGCGGACATCGGGGTGACCCCGCGCGCCCGTCCCGTACGTTACCGGGCGGCCCGCCGCGGAGTCAACGCGGCGGGCCGAGGGCGCACGGGGGCGCCCACGAGCAGCGCAGCGAAGGACCTACCGCTTCGAGTACTGGAACCGCTTGCGCGCGGCGGGACGGCCGTACTTCTTGCGCTCCTTGACGCGGGCGTCGCGCGTCAGGAACCCGGCCCGCTTGATCGGCGTGCGCCAGTCGGGGTTGTGCAGGGACAGCGCGCGCGCCACGCCGTGCCGGATCGCGCCGGCCTGGCCGGTCTCGCCGCCGCCGCTCACGGTCGCGAGCACGTCGAACTGCTCGACCGCCTCCACGACAACCAGGGGCGCCTTCACCAGCGTCACCAGGTTCTCGCGGTGGAAGTACTCGTTCACGTCGCGCCCGTTGACGGTGATCTTCCCCGTCCCCGGCGAGACCCACACGCGCGCGGACGCCACCTTCCGGCGGCCCGTCGCCTGGCTCCTCTCGGTCGCTTCGGCCATGGTCTTCGTCCCCTCTCTGTCAGGTCTCGGAGATGTTCAGCTTCTCGGGCTTCTGGGCCGCGTGCGGGTGCTCCGCGCCCTTGTAGACCTTCAGCTTCCGCAGCATGGCGCGCCCGAGCGGCCCCTTCGGGAGCATGCCCTTGACCGCCTTGTGCATCATGTAGTCGGGCTTGTGCTCCATCATCCAGCCGTGGCTGCGCTCGCGCAGGTGGCCGAGGTAGCCCGTGTGCCAGCGCCACGGCTTCTCGAGCTTCGTGCCCGTGAGCTTCGCCTTCGCCGCGTTCACGACGATCACGAAGTCGCCCACGTCCGCGTGCGGCGTGTACTGCGGCTTGGTCTTCCCGCGGAGGACGGACGCGATCTGCGTGGCGGCGCGGCCGACCGACAGGCCGTCCACGTCCACCACGAACCACTTCCGGTCCACCTGTCCTGTCGCAAAGCTCTGGGTGGTGCGCATGTCGAACCTCTCTCGGAACCTCCGTACCAGAACCCGAGCCCGAGCCCGTACCCGGACCCGGACCCGACACAGGGCGCCGTTTGTACTCGATCACCCAGGCGGTGTCAAGCTCGATCGCTCGCCGCGGAGGCGGACCCGGTCC